>NZ_JBEZBW010000008.1:0-160523 GCF_040647305.1 Saccharothrix sp. NPDC042600
GTGAGGAACGAGCAAAAAATTTAGCGGCACCCGGCCAAAAGTGTGGTTGGCTCCGCCAGGTCATACGGAGATGACACAAGCAAGAAGCCCCCGCCTTTTCTTTTGCTTTTGTGTCATCTTTGGCGGCCTGCCCGCCGGCGAGGCTCTTTTCGCTTTAGACTGAACGCTGACGCTCTCAAGCCCTCGCTTCGCGGGTCTTCACGCAACGCGCTCCGCGCTCGCAAGCTCGAACGCGCTTCGCGCTTGGGAGCGCTCCGCGCATCGGAACGCGCGAAGCGCTCTCAAGATGAAAAGCGCCTCGCCGGCGGGCAGGCCCCCGGGGGTGGAAGGGCGTCGGTTCGTTCCCCGTACGGCCTGCCGGAGGCAACCACCCTTTGGTCTTCTCCGCAACCGGAAAAGCTGGTTGCGGAGAAGACCAAAGCGCGGTTGGGCTGCGCCCAGGCCGTACGGGGAACGAACCGAGGCCCTTCCTTGGCTTGGCAGCCCGATCAGAAGCCCGCGCTTCGCGCGGATTGCGGCGTGCGTCTAGTGGCGCGCGTATCGGTGCATTTGTAGGCCGCTGGTTGTCTAAATGGTGTTCCCCTGGCGTGTCAGAAGCCGCTGCAGAATGCGCTGGTGTTCGGGCCACTGGCTGTGGCGGATCGGCGTTCCACGCCATCCACGCTCACCTTGCACCCCACCGAGCCGCCCTCCGGTCCCACGGTCACCGTGAGCACCCCGTTCCGCACTTCCCCCGGCACGGACAACTCCGCCCGCCACGGGAACGAACTCAGCTCCACCTCGCGCAGGGCGTTCCCCTCGTCCTCCGCGAAAGTGGAGTACACGACCGTGGCGCGCACGGCCTCTCCGGACACCTCGTACACGACAACGGACCGTTGCTCCGGTCTGGCCGCCCAGTACGCCAGGGCCAGGGCGCTCAGCACGAGTGCCACCGAACCGGCGATCACGATCCACTTCCGGGCGGGTTTGTCGGACTCCGGTGGGTCCGGCTCCGTCATCGTTGGTCTCCTCGGGTGAAGATCGGTTGCTCTGAACGGATCATCGCCCACTTTCTACTGTGAGTTACTCCATTCACCCGTTCGAGTTGCAGTTGGCCAGCGCGAACGGGCCGGTGGCCGTGGCTGTCTTGCGCTGGACGCCGTCTACGAGGATTCGGCAGGTCACGGTGCCGCCGGTCGGGCCGGCCATGGCGGTGAGGGTGCCGGCGCTGAGCAGGCCCTTCACCTTCAGCGTCTTGGACCACGGCAGCGCGGCGGCCGGCTCCTGCTCGGTGGTGCTGTCGCCGTCGCTGTAGGTCGAGTACCGGATGTCCGCCTTGTCGACGTCGCCGGTGATCTCGTAGACGACCGTGGACTCGCGGCCGGCGTGGCGGTCGAGGTCGTCCAGCGGCTCCTCGGGCTCCGCCGCGAACGCCGTCAGCCACACCACCACCGCGCCGGCTAAGAGGGCTAACACGAGCACGGCGACCAGTGGTCCACGGCGGCGCGGGCGGGTGGTCGGGTGCTGGGCGTGGGCCACGGGGTACTCCCTCGGGTCGGCGTACTGAGACGCCGGGACCATCGAGTGACCTCCGACACAGTTACTGGTCGTGATCGAACTGTGGCCTAAAACGCGTCAGGGGCACCCGCGGCGGGGTGCCCCTGACGATCGCGCGGCGCGGGTCTTACAGCTCGATCTCGCCCAGCAGCTCGGCCATGCGCGTGACGCCGGTCTTCAGGTCGTCGTCGCCCAGGGCGTAGGACAGGCGCAGGTAGCCCGGCGTGCCGAACGCCTCACCCGGCACGACCGCGACCTCGGCGTGCTCCAGGATCAGGGCCGCCAGCTGCACGGTGTCCTTGATCTCGGTGCCGCGCAGGGTCTTGCCGATCAGCGCCTTCACCGACGGGTACACGTAGAACGCGCCCTTCGGGGTCGGGCACTCCACGCCCGGGATCGCGGACAGCAGGTCCACGATCGTCCGCCGCCGCCGGTCGAACGCCTTGCGCATCTCGTCCACCGCGTCCAGGGACCCGGAGACGGCCTCCAGGGCCGCGCGCTGCGAGACGTTCGCCACGTTCGACGTCAGGTGCGACTGGAGGTTCGCGGCGGCCTTCACGACGTCGGTGGGGCCGATCAGCCAGCCCACCCGCCAGCCGGTCATCGCGTAGGTCTTGGCGACGCCGTTGAGCACGATCGTCCGGTCGGCCATCGCGGGCACCGCGACCGGCAGGGACACCGTCTCGGCGCCGTCGTAGAGCAGGTGCTCGTAGATCTCGTCAGTGATCACCCACAGGCCGTGCTCCAGCGCCCACTCGCCGATCGCGGTGATCTGCTCGCGGCTGTAGACCGAGCCGGTCGGGTTGGACGGCGAGCACAGCAGCAGGACCTTGGTCTTCTCGGTCCGCGCCGCCTCAAGCTGCTCGACGGTCACCAGGTAGTCGGTGGTCTCGTCGGCCGTGACCTGCACCGGGACGCCGCCCGCGAGGGTGATCGCCTCCGGGTAGGTGGTCCAGTACGGCGCGGGCAGCAGGACCTCGTCGCCCGGGTCCACGATCGTCGCGAACGCCTGGTAGACGGCCTGCTTGCCGCCGTTGGTGATCAGCACCTGGGCCGCGGTGACCTCGTAGCCCGAGTCCCGCTTGGTCTTGGCCGCCACGGCCTCCCGCAGCTCCGGCAGGCCGGCGGCGGGGGTGTAGCGGTGGTTCTTCGGGTCCGCGCAGGCCGCCGCCGCGGCGGCCACGATGGCCTCCGGGGTCGGGAAGTCCGGCTCGCCCGCGCCGAAGCCGATCACCGGTCGGCCGGCCGCCTTGAGCGCCTTCGCCTTCGCGTCCACCGCGAGGGTGGCGGACTCGGCGATACCGCCGATCCGCTTCGAGATCCGGGGGAAGTCGGAGGAGCCGGGCGCGGAGGTCGTCTCAGGTGAGGCCATGGCCCCAATCGTGGCAGACCGCACAACCGAGATGGTGCCCGGCACCCCCTCTGACCGGGCCGGTTGGGAGTAACGGCCCCCTGTGCCGTATGCTTCGACACCGGGAACGTCCAGCCGCTGCCTCACGGGCCACGTGAGGAGGGTGCAAGACGTCCTCAGCCAGCGGGTCCCCTCACGGGGGACCCCGAAGGGGTGTAGCTCAACTGGCAGAGCAGCGGTCTCCAAAACCGCAGGTTGCAGGTTCAAGTCCTGTCGCCCCTGCGTCGAAGCGCGATGGTGAGCGGAGGACGGCATGAGCGAGGGCCGCGAGCAGGACCAGCCGGACGAGCGCGAGAGCGCGGCCCGGCCGGTCACCGCCGCAGCGCGCCGCGAGCGCCGCGGTACCGCGCGTCCGGCGGGCCGCAAGGACGCCGCCGCCAAGCCGTCCGAGGCGAAGAAGTCGGCCGAGTCCGACTCGGACGCCGCGGACCGCAAGGGCCGCCCCACGCGCGCTCGGGGCGACCAGGAGAAGCGGATCGGCTTCTTCGCCCGGATCGTCCGCTACATCCGTGAGGTGGTCAGCGAGCTGCGGAAGGTCATCTGGCCGACCCGCAAGCAGATGATCACCTACACCTCGGTCGTGTTGGTCTTCGTGGCCTTCATGGTGGCGTTGGTGTTCGGCCTTGACTCGGCCTTCGCCTGGGGCGTGTTCAAGGTGTTCGGCTGAGCCGACGCCTCCCCGCCCGGGGTGGCGGTGGCGAACACGTGGATGAAAGGAAGCGAGACCCACAGTGACCTCCGAGAACGGCGTTGACGCCCAGGAGCTGACCGACCTGACCGACGAGCAGGACTTCGACGGTGATGTCGAGGACGTCGAGCAGGACGAGGCGACGGAGGACACCGCGGAGTCCGCTGACGACGCCGCCGAGTCTGCTGACGAGTCCGACGACTCCGACTCCGACGACGAGTCCGACGCCGCCGTGGCCGCGCCGGTCGCCGACATCGACGCCGAGCCGGCCGACCCGGCCGCCGAGATGCGCGAGGCCCTGCGCAACGCGCCCGGCGACTGGTACGTCGTGCACTCGTACGCCGGGTACGAGAACAAGGTCAAGACGAACCTCGAAACGCGCATCCAGACGCTGGACATGGAGGACTACATCTTCCAGGTCGAGGTGCCGACCGAGGAAGTCACCGAGATCAAGAACGGCCAGCGCAAGCAGGTGCAGCGCAAGGTGCTGCCCGGCTACATCCTGGTCCGGATGGAGCTCAACGACGCCTCGTGGAGCGCGGTGCGCAACACGCCCGGCGTCACCGGCTTCGTCGGCGCGACCTCCAAGCCGTCGCCGCTGACCCTGGACGAGGTGCTGAAGTTCCTGCTGCCGCAGGTCGAGCAGAAGCCGGCCGCGGGCAAGAAGGCCGCTTCCGCGCCCGCCAAGACCGCGGTCGAGGTGGACTTCGAGGTCGGCGAGTCGGTCACCGTCATGGACGGCCCGTTCGCCACGCTGCCCGCGACGATCAGCGAGGTCAACGCGGACGGCCAGAAGCTGAAGGTCCTGGTGTCGATCTTCGGCCGCGAGACTCCGGTCGAGCTGTCGTTCAGCCAGGTCTCCAAGATCTGACCGGGTTCCTCCGGTCCGGTCACCAGACTCCGACGCCCCGGTCGGGTGTCGGCAGCCACGCTGCGGCTGGCAGGGCCGCGCGCGGACACCGCAATAACAGGAAGCACTGAGATGCCACCCAAGAAGAAGAAGCTCGCAGCGATCATCAAGCTGCAGATCAAGGCCGGGGCCGCGAACCCCGCGCCGCCGGTCGGCCCCGCGCTGGGTCAGCACGGCGTCAACATCATGGAGTTCTGCAAGCAGTACAACGCCGCGACCGAGTCGCAGCGCGGCACCGTGGTGCCGGTCGAGATCTCCGTGTACGAGGACCGCTCGTTCGACTTCAAGCTCAAGACGCCGCCGGCCGCGAAGCTGCTGCTGAAGGCCGCGGGCGTGGAGAAGGGCTCGGGCGAGCCGCACCGCACCAAGGTCGCCAAGGTGACCATGGACCAGGTGCGCGAGATCGCGCAGACCAAGATGGTCGACCTGAACGCCAACGACGTGGACCAGGCGGCGAAGATCATCGCCGGCACCGCCCGCTCCATGGGCATCACCGTCGAAGGCTGACCCTTTCTTTTTGATCCCGTGGGAGAGCCAAGCGCTGGCTCGTCACCACTACTGTTTGGTTAAGGAACAGAAGCATGAAGCGCAGCAAGGCGTACAAGGCCGCGGCTGAGCTCGTCGACCGGGAGCGGCTGTACTCGCCGCTGGAGGCCGCGAAGCTCGCCAAGGAGACGTCCAAGGTCAAGCTGGACGCGACCGTCGAGGTCGCCATCCGGCTCGGCGTCGACCCCCGCAAGGCCGACCAGATGGTCCGCGGCACCGTGAACCTGCCGCACGGTACGGGCAAGACCGCCCGCGTGATCGTCTTCGCGACCGGCGACAAGGCCAACGAGGCCACCGCCGCCGGTGCGGACGCGGTCGGCAGCGAGGACCTGATCGAGCGCATCCAGGGTGGCTGGCTCGACTTCGACGCCGCGATCGCCACGCCGGACCAGATGGCGAAGGTCGGTCGCATCGCCCGCATCCTCGGCCCGCGTGGCCTGATGCCGAACCCGAAGACCGGCACCGTGACGCCCGACGTCACCAAGGCCGTGACGGAGATCAAGGGCGGTAAGATCAACTTCCGCGTGGACAAGCAGGCCAACCTGCACCTCGTCATCGGCAAGGCGTCCTTCGACCCGGAGAAGCTGGTCGAGAACTACGCCGCCGCCCTGGACGAGATCCTGCGCGCGAAGCCGTCCGCCGCGAAGGGCCGCTACCTGAAGAAGGTCACCGTCTCCACGACGATGGGCCCGGGCATCCCGGTCGACCCGAACCGCACCCGCAACCTGCTGAGCGACGAAGCCACCGCCTGACCGGCTGGCGCGCTGTAGCTGACGAAAGCCCCTCGGCACCTCGTGCCGAGGGGCTTTCGCGCGCCTCAACAGGCCGGCTCGGCCTCGTACCCGGTGATCACCCACGTCTTGTTCTCCTGCATGGAGAGGACGAAGCGACCCAGCCGGGGTCCGCCGTTGACCTGGAGCTTGCACGAGCTGACCACGACCGAGCCGCCGTCGGGCACCGCGCGCATGTCGGCCGGGAAACCGATCTGGCGGTACTGCGCGCCGTTGGTCACCTGCTTGCTGAGCTGGTGCACGGCGGAGTCGCAGTCCGGAGCGCCGAACGCCTCGGTGAACGCCTTCTTCGCCTTGTCCTCGCTGAAGAGCAGGCACGCGCGGCCCGCGTCGTCGTTCAGGACGTGCTTGTAGAGCAGGGCGACCGTGCCCTGGAGCCCGTACGGCGTCTGGGGCGCGATGACGTTGCCCTTGTCGCCGCCGCTGTCCACCGCCACCGAGCCGGGGTCCTCGCCGCCGAAGTACTGCTCGTAGAAGTACATGCCCACCAGCACGACGATGAGCAGCAGGATCAGGCGGCGGACGAGTTTGCTGCCGAGCAGGACCTGCCACAGTGGTTTGCGCGGGGGTGCCGCGGGGGGCGCCGGTGAGGGTGGGGGTGTGGGGGTGCCCGGGGGGAGGGCTTGGGGGCCCTGGGCTTGTTGGAAGCGTTGGAACTCCTGGAACCGTTGGAACTCCTGGAACTGCCGGAGTTGTTCCGGGTCGATGTCCGGGGGCGGCGGGTTCCTCGGTGGCTCTTCGGTCACGGGTCACATCATGCCGATTTGGTGGCTCCGGGACACGTCCCGTACTCTGGTCCACGGTTCCACCAAAGACCGCTGGTCTTCCCACGCCCTCGGGCGCGGGGACGAAGGGTTCGCACGGCGAACGGCCCGCGCAGGAGGACGAGGTAAGCATCAGGCGCGCTCGCGCGTCTCTTCCGCCCCGTGCTGCTGTGCGCCGGGGCGTTTTTCATGCCTTCTCTTCGGCCAGGCCGGCGGCTCACCTAAGCCCAGAGAGGAGGCGATCATGGCGAAGCCCAGCAAGGTTTCGGCCGTCGCCGAGCTGACGGACAAGTTCCGCGGCAGCTCGGCCGCCGTCGTCACCGAGTACCGTGGCCTCTCCATGGCGCAGCTCACCACGCTGCGTCGCGCTCTCGGCGCGGGCACCACGTACACCGTTGCGAAGAACACGCTGGTCAAGCGTGCCGCTCAGGACGCGGGCGTCGAGGGTCTGGAAGACCTGCTCGTCGGCCCGACCGCCATCGCCTTCGTCGAAGGCGAGCCGGTCGACGCGGCCAAGGCGCTGCGCGACTTCGCGAAGGACAACAAGGCCCTGGTCATCAAGGGCGGCTTCATGGACGGCCGCCCCCTCTCGGTCGACGAGGTCACCGCCATCGCGGACCTCGAAAGCCGCGAGGTGCTGCTCGCCAAGCTGGCGGGCGCGATGAAGGGCAACCTGGCCAAGGCCGCGGGTCTGTTCAACGCCCCGGCTTCCCAGGTCGCCCGCCTGGCCGCTGCCCTGCAGGAGAAGAAGGCTTCGGAGGCTCCCGCCGCCGAGGCCGAGGCTCCGGCCGAAAGCTGATCAACCCGACACATCGCGTCCAGTTCGGGCGTTGAATTAGAAAGGACCGCCGATCATGGCGAAGCTCAGCACCGACGAGCTGCTCGACGCGTTCAAGGAGATGACCCTCCTGGAGCTGTCGGCGTTCGTGAAGGAGTTCGAGGCGACCTTCGAGGTCACCGCTGCCGCTCCGGTCGCCGTCGCCGCCGCGGGCCCGGCCACCACCGCCGCCCCGGCCGAGGAGGAGAAGGACGAGTTCACCGTCGTCCTTGAGTCCGCCGGTGACAAGAAGATCCAGGTCATCAAGGTCGTCCGCGAGGTCGTCTCGGGCCTGGGCCTGAAGGAGGCCAAGGAGCTGGTCGAGTCCGCTCCGAAGCCGCTGCTGGAGAACGTGGCGAAGGACGTCGCCGACGCCGCCAAGGAGAAGCTCGAAGCCGCCGGCGCCAAGATCTCGCTCAAGTGAGCCGAGCGGCCCACCGGTGACACCGGCGGGCCGGCGCCCGGAAGCTGAACGCGCGAAAGGGCGGGCACCCACGCTGGGTGCCCGCCCTTTCGCATGCCCGGAACACGTGCCCGGAACGCGTGCCCGGAACGCGTGCCGCGTGCCGCGTTCGCGTACCTGTGACCGGGAGATTGACCGAATCGGGCGAAACGGAGATCACACCGGTCGTTACGCATCCGTGACACCCGCTAACCCAACTGGGGAGTAACCACGACGCGACGGGCTCGTTGCACGGGTATGGCGACCTGCTGCGCGGGCCTCGCCAGGCGTTGTGGCCGGTGACCTGGAGGTGCGATGGGCGTCGAGGTGGTCGTCGAGGGCCTGACCAAATCCTTCGGCAAGCAGACCATCTGGCGGGACGTCACGCTCACCCTGCCGCCGGGCGAGGTCAGCGTGATGCTGGGTCCCTCCGGAACGGGCAAGTCCGTCTTCCTCAAGTCCCTGGTCGGGCTGCTCAAGCCCGAAAAGGGCCGGATCCTGATCAACGGCACCGATCTGGTCCGCTGCTCCGAGCACAAGCTCTACGAGATCCGGAAGCTGTTCGGCGTCCTGTTCCAGGACGGCGCGCTGTTCGGCTCGATGAACCTCTTCGACAACGTGGCGTTCCCGCTGCGCGAGCACACCCGCAAGACCGAGGCCGAGGTCCGGCGGATCGTGCTGGAGAAGATGGAGATGGTCGGCCTCGTCGGCGCGGAGAAGAAGCTGCCCGGCGAGATCTCCGGCGGCATGCGCAAGCGCGCCGGCCTCGCCCGCGCCCTCGTGCTCGACCCCGAGATCATCCTGTGCGACGAGCCGGACTCCGGTCTCGACCCGGTCCGCACCGCCTACCTCTCCCAGCTGCTCATCGACCTGAACTCCCAGATCGACGCCACGATCCTGATCGTCACGCACAACATCACCGTCGCGCGCACGGTCCCGGACAACCTGGGCATGCTGTTCCGCCGCGAACTGGTCATGTTCGGCCCCCGCGAGGTGCTGTTGACCAGCGACGAACCGGTCGTGGAGCAGTTCCTCAACGGCCGCCGCATCGGCCCGATCGGCATGTCCGAGGAGAAGGACCAGGCCACCATGGCGGCCGAGCTGGCGCACCGGGACGCGGGCCACTCCGACGGCTCCCCGGACGAGGACGTGCGCGGCGTGGTGCCGCAGCTCGAACCCACCCCGGGCCTGCCGCCGCGCACCGCCGTGCGCCGCCGCAAGGACCGGGTCATGAGCATCATCCACACGCTGCCGCCCGAGGCGCAGCAAGGGATCATCGCGAGCCTCACGCCCGAGGAGCAGCGCCACTACCGCGTGCTCGCGACCTCCGCCCAGACCCAGCAGAGCTTCGACCGCACGATCCCGGCCGCGGGCACCGCGGTGCCCGTCGCCGAGCGGCCCGCGCCCAGCCCCTGGCCCCGGCGGGGAGGCGACCTGTGAGCGCCCCGGCGACCTTTCCCGGCGCGGGCGCCCTGCGGGAGACCGGCCGGCTGTTCGCGCTCGGCATCGACGTCGTCCGCAACACCTTCCGCCGCCCGTTCCAGCTGCGCGAGTTCATCCAGCAGTGCTGGTTCGTGGTCAGCGTGACGGTCCTGCCGACCGCCCTGGTGTCGATCCCGTTCGGCGCGGTCATCGCGCTGCAACTCGGGTCGCTGACCCGGCAGATCGGCGCCCAGTCGTTCACCGGCGCGGCCAGCGTGCTGGCGATCATCCAGCAGGCGAGCCCGATCGTGACGGCCCTGCTCATCGCGGGCGCGGGCGGCAGCGCCATCTGCGCCGACCTCGGCTCCCGCAAGATCCGCGAGGAGATCGACGCCATGGAGGTGCTGGGCGTCTCGCCGATCCAGCGCCTGGTGGTGCCCCGCGTCCTGGCCGCGATGCTGGTCAGCGTCCTGCTCAACGGCATGGTCAGCGTCGTCGGCGTGATGGGCGGCTACTTCTTCAACGTGATCCTCCAGGACGGCACGCCCGGCGCGTACCTGGCGAGCTTCAGCGCCCTGGCGCAGCTGCCGGACCTGTGGATCTCCGAGATCAAGGCGTTGATCTTCGGCTTCATCGCGGGCATCGTCGCGGCCTACCGCGGCCTGAACCCGGCGGGCGGCCCGAAGGGCGTGGGCGACGCGGTCAACCAGGCCGTGGTCATCACGTTCCTGCTGCTGTTCTTCGTGAACTTCGTGCTCACCACGATCTACCTCCAGGTCGTCCCGGCGAAGGGGAGCTGAGATGGCCACGATCGGCAACCGCGCGCGCAAGGCGGCCAACGCCCCGCTGGCGATGCTGGACACCTTCGGCGACCAGCTCTGGTTCTACCTGCGCGCCCTGGCGTGGACGCCCCGGACGCTGCACCGCTACCTGCGCGAGACCCTCCGGCTGCTGGCCGAGGTCAGCTTCGGCTCGGGCGCGCTGGCGGTCATCGGCGGCACCATCGGCGTGATGGTCGGCCTGTCGGTGTTCACCGGCACGGTCGTCGGCCTGCAGGGCTTCGCCGCCCTGAACCAGATCGGCACGTCGGCGTTCGCGGGCTTCGTGTCGGCCTACTTCAACACCCGCGAGATCGCGCCGCTGGTGGCCGGTCTCGCCCTGAGCGCGACGGTGGGCTCCGGGTTCACCGCCCAGCTCGGCGCGATGCGGATCTCCGAGGAGATCGACGCGCTGGAGGTCATGGGCATCCCGAGCATGCCGTTCCTGGTGACGACCCGGATCATCGCGGGCTTCATCGCGATCATCCCGCTCTACGTCATCGGCCTGCTGACGTCCTATCTAGCGGCGCGGTTGATCACCGTGGAGCTGTATGGGCAGTCAGCCGGCACATATGACCATTACTTCAACCTGTTCCTACCCCCGGTGGACGTGCTCTGGTCGTTCGGCAAGGTCCTCGTCTTCTCGGTCGTGATCATCCTGACGCACTGCTACTACGGCTACCGGGCGTCCGGCGGCCCGGCGGGCGTGGGTGTCGCGGTCGGCCGCGCGGTGCGCACCGCGATCGTGACGACGAGCCTGCTGGACTTCTTCCTGAGCATGGCGATCTGGGGCACGACGACCACGGTGAGGATCGCCGGATGATCACCCGCAGGCTCCTGGGCGTCGTCTTCATCGCGGTCATCGCCCTGTTCCTCAGCCTCACCGTCGCGCTCTACAACGACGCCTTCACCAAGGTCGTCAAGGTGACGCTGAAGACCGACCGGGTCGGCAACCAGCTCCAGCTCGCCTCGGACGTGAAGGTGCGCGGGCTGGTCGTCGGCGAGGTCGCGGACATCCGCACCGAGGGCGACGGCGCCGTGCTGGAACTGGCGCTGCACCCCGACCAGGTGCACCACATCCCCGGCAACGTCTCGGCGCGCCTGCTGCCCAAGACGCTGTTCGGCGAGCGGTACGTGAACCTGGTCGTGCCCAAGCAGCCCGACCTCGCGAACCACCTGGACCAGGGCGACGTCATCGAGCAGGACCGGTCGAGCAGCGCGATCGAGCTGGAACGGGTGCTCGACGACCTCATGCCCGTGCTGCAGGCGGTGCAGCCGGAGAAGCTCGCCACCACCCTGACCGCCATGTCGCAGGCCCTGGACAACCGGGGGAAGCAGCTCGGCGAGACCCTCGTCCAGCTCGACGGCTACCTGGGCGAGCTCAACCCGCAGCTGCCTGCCATCAAGCAGGGCATCAGCAAGCTGGCCGAGGTCTCCGACGTCTACGCCGACGCCGCGCCCGACCTGGTGCAGGCGCTGTCCGACGCCACCGTCACCAGCCGCACGCTGGTCGACCAGCGGGACAAGCTGCTGGCCATGTACGGCACGCTGACCACCACCGCGGTGGACCTGAACAGCTTCGTCACGGTCAACCGGAACAACCTGATCCAGCTCGCCGACGTGTCGCGGCCGACGCTGGAGCTGCTGGCCAAGTACGCGCCCGAGTACCCGTGCCTGCTCAAGGGCCTGACCGAGTTCAAGCCGATCATGGACCAGGTGTTCGGCAAGGGCACCGACGAGCCGGGCCTGCACATCACGCTGGAGATCACCGCGAACCGCGGCAAGTACGAGCCGGGCAAGGACGAGCCGGAGTACGCCGACAAGCGCGGCCCGCGCTGCTACGACATCGTGCCGCGGCCGGACCCGTTCCCGCAGTACCCGCCGGAGGGCGCGGTGAAGGACGGGTCCACGTCCCCGCCGCCCGCCCGCAACGCCACCGACGGCCTGCTGCCGCCCAACACCGGCCAGATCAACCCGGACGGCACCGTCGTCTCGTCGGCGCCCGGCGGTCCGGCGCTCGCGCCGAGCCTCGCGAACTCGCCGGAGGAGATGGACTTCCTCAACGCGCTGCTCGCGCCGCAGTTCGGTCTGCGCAAGTCCGAGATGCCCAGCTTCACGGCCCTGCTGCTGGGCCCGCTGTACCGGGGAGCGGAGGTGACGGTGTGAGGTCGCTCGTCGCGCCGCTGGTCAAGCTGTCGATCTTCGCGGTCGTCACGGTCCTGGCGACCGCGCTGCTCGCGGTGACCATCGCGAACGTCAACTTCACCGGCGCCACCACCTACACGGCCCGGTTCACCGACGTCACCGCGCTCAACGAGGGCGACGACATCCGCATCGCGGGCGTCCGGGTGGGCCAGGTGCAGGACATCCGGGTGGTGGACCGGCGGCTCGCGGAGGTCGAGTTCTCGCTGGAGGGCGAGCGCCGGCTGCCCGCCTCGGCGACCGCGACCATCAAGTACCGCAACCTGGTCGGCCAGCGGTACATCGCGCTGGAGCACGGCGTGGGCGACGCGTCCCCGCTCAAGCCCGGCGACGTGATCCCGCTGGAGCGCACCAAGCCGGCCCTGGACCTGACGGTGCTGTTCAACGGCTTCAAGCCGCTGTTCCAGGCGCTCAACCCGGACGACGTCAACAAGCTGTCCAACGAGATCATCCAGGTCCTCCAGGGCGAGGGCGGCACGATCGACAGCCTGTTGCGGCACACCGCGTCGCTCACCTCGACCCTGGCGAGCCGGGACAGGGTGATTGGCGAGGTCATCGACAACCTGAACACCGTTCTGGACACCGTGAACAGCCGTACGGACCAGGTCTCGACGCTGGTCGCGACCCTCCAGGAGCTGACCACGGGCCTGGCCGGCGACCGGCAGCCGATCGGCGAGTCGATCGCCGCCCTCGGCGACCTGACCAACACCACGGCCGGCCTGCTCACCGAGGCCCGCGAGCCGCTGAAGAACGACATCGCCCGCCTGGGCGTGGTCTCCCGGACGCTGGCCGACAACGAGGCCGTGGTCGAGGGCGTCATCCAGCGGCTGCCGAACAAGATCGAGGCGATGGCGCGCACCGCGTCGTACGGCTCCTGGTTCAACTTCTTCCTGTGCGAGGGCACGGGTCAGATCGCCGTTCCGCCGATCATCAACGACCCGATCCCGATCACCGCCCTCCCCGTCACACAGCCGAGGTGCCGCCGGTGAAACCCGAACGGAATCCGGTGACCATCGGCGCGGTCAGCCTGACCGTGATCGCGCTGCTGCTGCTCGCCGCCTTCTACTCCGACGACCTGCCGATCATCGGCGGCGGCACCACCTACCAGGCCGAGTTCAGCGAGGCCGCCGGGCTGGTGCCGAGCAACGAGGTGCGGGTCGCGGGCGTGAAGGTCGGCAAGGTGACCGACGTCGAACTGGCCGGCGACAAGGTGCTGGTGTCGTTCAAGGTCAAGGACGCCTGGGTGGGCGACCGGACCACGGCGACCATCCGGATCAAGACCCTGCTCGGCCAGAAGTTCCTGGCCCTGGACCCGCAGGGCGCCGAGCCGATGGACCCGGGCAACCCCATCCCGCGCGAGCGCACGCTGGCCCCGTACGACGTGCAGGAGGCGTTCAACGGCCTCGCGTCCACGGTCGGCCAGATCGACACCAAGCAGCTCGCGGACAGCTTCCAGGTGCTGTCGGAGACGCTCGACGGCACCAAGGACAGCGTCCGGGGCGCGCTGGACGGCCTGTCCGCGCTGTCCAAGACGATCTCCTCGCGCGACGAGCAGTTGGCGAAGCTGCTGGCCAACACCCGGCAGGTCACGCAGACCCTGGCCGACCGCAACGAGCAGTTCGAGAAGCTGCTCGCGGACGGCAACCTGCTGCTGGGCGAGCTGCGCAAGCGCCGGGACGCCATCGGCGCGCTGCTGTCCGGCACCCGCGAGCTGTCCAAGGAGCTGTCCGGCCTGGTGGCGGACAACAACGCCCAGCTCAAGCCCGCCCTGGAGCAGCTCGACCGGGTGTCCACGATGCTCCAGCGCAACCAGGACACGCTCAGCCGCAGCCTCGCGCTGATGGCCCCGTTCTACCGGGTGTTCGCCAACACCCTGGGCAACGGCCGCTGGTTCGACACCTACATCTGCGGCCTGCTGCCGCCGTCGGTGAACCTCGGCGTGGTCGGTTTCAACGAAGAGGGCTGCCTGCCCCCCGGCGTGCAGAGGGGGAACTGACGTGGCGACCACGAGGGTCGGACGTGACCTGGGCCGGGCCGTGGCGATCGCGTGCGTGCTCGCGCTCGTCGCCGCGGCGGCGATGTGGTGGGCGTTCGCCGGCGTGAACAGCCGGAAGGTGACCGCGCTGTTCGGCGGGGCGGTCGGCGTGTACCCGGGCTCGGACGTGCGGGTCCTGGGCGTGCGGATCGGGTCGATCGAGGACGTCGAGCCGCAGGGCACGCTGGTCAAGGTCACCATGTCGATCGACCGGACGGTCAAGGTCCCCGCGAACGCGCAGGCCGTCGTGGTCGCGCCGAGCGTGGTCAGCGACCGGTACGTCCAGCTCGCCCCCGCCTACACGGCCGGGCCGGCGATGGGCGACAACGCGACCATCCCGCGCGAGCGCACCGCCACCCCGGTCGAGCTGGACGAGCTGTACGCGAGCCTGGACAAGCTGACCACCGCGCTCGGCCCCAACGGCGCCAACAAGGACGGCGCGCTGTCGGACCTGCTGGACTCGGCCGCGGCCAACCTCGACGGCAACGGCAAGGCGCTCGGCGACACCATCAAGCAGCTCGGCGACGCCGCCCGCACCCTGTCCGGCTCCAAGGACGACCTGTTCGGCACGGTGGACAACCTGCAGAGGTTCACCGGCATGCTGGCCGCCAACGACAGCCAGGTCCGGGACATGAACCGGCAGCTCGCCGAGGTCGCCGGGTTCCTCGCCGACGAGCGGGAGAACCTGGGCGCGGCCCTGACCGAGCTCGCGCACGCGCTGGGGCAGGTGCAGGGCTTCATCCGGGACAACCGGGCGATCATCAAGACCAACGTGGACAAGCTGACCGGCATCACGCAGGTGCTGGTGGACCAGCGGGCCGCGTTGGCCGAGACCCTGGACGTCGCCCCGCTCGCGCTGGGCAACCTCCAGAACGCCTACAACGCGGCGTCGGGCACGCTGGACACCCGCGCCGACCTGAACGAGCTCAACCAGCCGCCGATCGTGCTGGTGTGCAAGCTGATCCAGTCCGTCGAACCGGGCAAGGTGCCGCTGGTGCTGTCGCAGGCGTGCAAGCAGTTGGAGCCCATCCTGTCCGGCGCGGTGCCGCTCAAGATGCCGGCCGAGGTGCTCAGCGACATGTCCCAGGGCAAGGTTCCGCTGCCCCTGCCGCTCGCGGGGGTGCCGCAATGAGGCGTCTGGTGGGTCTGATGGCCGGCGCGCTGCTGCTCACGGGCTGCGGCTCGGGCGGGTTCGACGGCGTCTACAACATGCCGCTGCCCGGCGGTGCGGACCTGGGCGACCGGCCGTACGCGGTGAAGGTGCAGTTCAAGGACGTCCTGGACCTGGTGCCGCAGGCCGGCGTGAAGGTCAACGACGTGCCGGTGGGCCGCGTCGACCGGATCGACCTGGCCGCCGACGGCTGGACCGCCGAGGTGACCGTCCTGGTCAACGGGGACGTGAAGCTGCCCGGCAACGCCATCGCCAAGCTGCGCCAGTCCGCGCTGCTCGGCGAGAAGTACGTGGAGCTGGCCAAGCCCGCCGAGGGGCGCGAGGAGGGCACGCTCGCCGACGGCGCGACCATCCCGGTGGAGCGGACCAACCGCAACCCCGAGGTGGAGGAGGTCTTCGGCGCGCTGTCCATGCTGCTCAACGGCGGCGGCATCGCCCAACTCCAGAACATCAGCAAGGAGCTCAGCGCGGCCCTGGAGGGCAACGAGCCGGAGGTCAAGTCCCTGCTGGCCAACCTGAACACGCTGGTCGGCGAGCTGGACGGGCACAAGACCGAGATCACCCGCGCGTTGGACGGCGTGAACCGGCTGGCCGGCACGCTGAGCGCCCAGCGCGACCAGATCAGCGGCGTGCTGGAGGGCCTGGAGCCCGGCCTGAAGGTGCTCAGCGAGCAGCGCACCCAGCTGGTGACGCTGCTGCAGTCGCTGGACTCGCTGGCCGACGTCGCCGTGGACACCATCGACAAGTCCAAGGCGGACGTCGTGGCCGACCTCAAGGCGCTCGAACCCACGCTGCAGAAGCTGGTCGAGGCGGGCACGAACCTGCCCAACGCGTTCGAGCTGCTGCTGACCTACCCGTTCCCGGACGCGGCCGTCGACGGCATCAAGGGCGACTACACCAACCTGTACGCCGACCTCGACCTGAACCTGGGCACGGTCGTGGACAACCTGGGCCGGTCGCGGCAAAGCCCGCTGCCGACCCTGCCCGGCCTGGACGGCAACGCGCCGTCCCTGCCGCTGCCGCTGCCCAACCTGCCGTTGCCCCACCTCGGCGGCACCCCCGGCCTCGGTGACGTGCTCGGCGGACTCCTGGGAGGTGGTCGGCGGTGATGACGGCCCGCACGCGCCTGCAGATCATCGCGTTCGTGCTGATCGCGCTGGTCGGCGTGAGCTACGTCGGCGCCCGGTACGTCGGCCTGGGCCGCGCGTTCGGCGCGACCGGCTACGTGGTGAAGATGCAGCTCGCCGATTCCGGCGGCGTGTTCACCAACGCCGAGGTGACCTACCGCGGCGTGACCGTGGGCCGGGTCGGCGAGATGCGGCTGACCGCCGACGGCATCGAGGTGGACCTGGACATCGACCCGGACGCGCCGCGCATCCCGGCCGACCTGGAGGCCGTGGTCGCCAACCGGTCCGCGGTCGGCGAGCAGTACGTGGACCTGCGCCCGCGCGGCGAGGAGGGCCCGTACCTGGCGGAGGGCACGGTCATCCCGCGCAGCTCCACCAAGACCCCGCCGCCGGTGGACGGCCTGCTGACCAACCTCGACGCGTTCGCCAAGTCGGTGCCCACCGACTCGCTGCGCACCGTCGTGGACGAGCTGGACCAGGCGTTCAACGGCACCGGGCCGGACCTCCAGGTGCTGCTGGACAACACCCGCGTGTTCACCGAGGCGGCGACGCGGAACCTCCCGCAGACCAAGGCGTTGATCAACGACGGCCTGGTCGTGCTGAACACGCAGGCGGCGCAGGGCAGCGCGATCCGGTCGTTCTCCGGCGACCTGCGGGCGCTGGCGGAGACGCTGAAGAACTCCGACAGCGACCTGCGGGCGTTGATCGGCGTCTCCCCGCAGGCCGCCGAGCAGTTGTCCGCGCTGCTCCGGGAGACCGGCCCGAACCTGGGCGTGGTCCTGGCGAACCTCCTGACCACCGGGAACGTCCTGGTGACCAGGCTGGACGGGCTGGAGCAGATCGCGGTGACCTACCCGATCGCCGTCGGCGGCGGGTTCAGCGTGGCCAAGGGCGACGGCACCGGCGCCCACTTCGGCCTCGCGCTCAACGTCTTCGACCCGCCGCCGTGCACGGTCGGCTACGAGGGCACCAAGATCCGCCAGGGCACCGACACCAGCCCCGTGGCGCTCAACACCGGGGCCTACTGCGCCCTGGCCCGGGGCAGCGTGACCAGCGTGCGGGGTGCGCAGAACGCCCCGTACGGTGGCACCCCGGGCACTCCGAAGGGCGACGAGACGTCCCAGCCGGGCCGGGAGCCCACCACCGGGCAGCCGGGCGAGCCGGTGGTCCTGACCAGCCTGGGGCAGTTGCTCGGTCTGCCGGGCTGAGCGGAGAGGACATCGTGCGACGTTTCTTCCTGCCGATCGCGGCCGTGCTGGCCGTGCTCGCCGCCGGGTACGCCACCTGGGCGGGCGTGTCCTGGTGGGGCGCCTCCACGAACGACTCGGCGGCGTTCGCCCGGGAGCGGGAGGAGGTGCTGCGGGTGGGGCAGGTCGGCATCGCCAACTTCACGACCCTGGACTACAAGAAGGTCGACGACGACCTGAACCGGTGGGTCGACTCGGCCACCGGCGAGCTGCGCACCGAGATCGAGAACGGCCGCGCGGAGCGCAAGAAGCAGATCGAGGACGCCAAGACCGTGACGGTGAGCCGGGTGCTGGACGCGGCCGTGACGGAGCTGGACTCGCGCGCGGGCAAGGCCCGCCTGATCGCCGTGGTCGAGACGACGGTGACGCCGGAGGGCGGCCAGCCGGTCAAGAAGGTCAACCGCTACCAGACCGCCCTGACCCGCACCGACGCCGGCTGGAAGCTCAACGCGCTCGGCCCGGTCGCGGCCGGCGGCGCCTGAGGATAGGAACGACTCGTGCCCCCGTCACGCCGCCGCCCCGTCCCGTCCACCCCGACGGGCCGCCCGAAGGTTGCCGGCCTCCGCAAGCGCCAGGACGCTCCGCCGTCGTCCCCCGAGGCGACCGGTCCCGCTGTCGACCCGGCGGTTGACCCCGCTGTCGATCCCGCTGTCGATGGCGCGGTCGATCGCGTGGAGGAGGAGTTGGAGCCGTCGCCTTTCGTGGACGCGGTCCCCGCGACCACCACCGACCCGGCCTCGCCCGCCGACCCCGGTTCCGGTGCCGAGCGCGGGTCGGGTGCCGGATCGGCCGCGGGACCCCGCCCGACCGGTCGCCGGAAGCGGTCCGGCGCGCCGGTGCCGACGTCCGCCGAGGAGCCGCGCCGGTCGCGCACCGGGGTCGCCGACGCGAAGCCCGTCGAGCGCGGTGGCGTGGTGCTGCCGATCGCCCTGGTCGTGGTGGCGGCGGTGCTGGTGGGGTTGGGCGTGTGGTTCCAGACGCGGTCCGGGGACGTGAAGTACAACCAGGCCCTGGTGGACAGCGCCGGCACGACCGAGGTGGCGGGGCAGGTGCGCGAGGCGGTCGAGAAGTCGTTCTCGTACAACTTCGCGGACGTGTCCGGGACCGAGAAGGCGGCGAACGAGCTGCTGGTCGGCAAGGCGAAGTGCCAGTACAACGCGATCTTCGGGCCGGTGAAGACGCTCGCGCCGGAGCAGAAGCTGGTGGTGACGGTGAAGGCCGTGTCGACCGGCGTGACGAGCCTGGACGGCGACCGGGCGACCGTGCTGCTGTTCCTGGACCAGGTCACGACCCGGACGACGGACAACCAGAGCGGCGGCGGCATCGCGATGATGCGGGCGGGCGCGCAGAAGGTCGACGGGCGCTGGAAGGTGGACAACATGGAGATGTTCGGCGCGGCAGCCGACCAGTCCGCCGCCCTGGCGAAGTGCAACTGACCGGACACGCCCGGTAGCGGGTCTCGCCTCGAGGCACGCCGCACCTCGCCCCCACCGAGGAGGCCGCCCGCCGGCCGGCTTCCGGGGACGCTGCCCCTCGGCGCGCCGCTCCGGGACGCTGCCCCTCGGCGCGCCGGCCCTCGGGGGCGCGCTGGCCGAAGTTGACCGCGCCGTGCCCCACCCGCCGCCGCTGTCGCCGGGTTCCGCCCGCCTCGCCGCCGCGGACCCGCTCAGCCCGCCGCCCCTGCCGCACCGCCCGCTGCGGCGAGCCCTGTCCCGACTCGCCGCCGCCCTTCGCCGTCGCCCGCCCAGATACCCTCGCGCACCCGCCTGGAAACGCCCGCCGAGACGCCCGCCGAAGCGCTCGGCCGTGGCCGCCGGCCCCCGACTCCATGATCGCACGGGGCACCGACAATTTCGGCTCGGCGCAGACCGGGGGTAGCCGCACGGTCGCTGAGCGTGTGCGCTACCTTCATGATCATCGGTCAGGGGTTCGCGACCCGTCGAAACCGCCGCTCGCAACGGCGTAGTACAGTGATCTCCGCCACACTTTTGCACCGGTGACTGAACGGAATCGCCGGGCCTTCCCGAAGGGCGACAAAGACCAGCCAACAGTTCACCCCGGCCCACAACTGTGTAATTCCGCAGGTCAGAGCGGTAACGCGGCGTGAGGTCCGCTTGCGCCACGCGAGTGATCGCCGCGTGGCATCTTGACTGTCGGCGTCGGCGGGGTCACTCTGTCGGTGACGACGAGAAAGGTCCTTCCAGGTGCCTCTCGACAGTTGGCGTGCGCGTGGCTAGACTGCCCCTTTGCGCTGCCCTCTTTCCGTTTGCCCTTCGCCGAGAGCTGGATTGCCGGGCATCGCCGCACCCTTGACAGCCGTGCTAGTCCGCTGCTAGCCAGCTACCTGTCCCTGGAAGGACGCATCTTGGCGATCTCTCGCGCGACCAAGGCCACTGCTGCGACCAACTCCACGTCGGGGATTCCCGGAGCGCCGAAGCGAGTCTCTTTCGCGAAGATCCACGAACCGCTTCAGACGCCCAACCTGCTGGACCTCCAGATCCAGTCCTTCGAGTGGCTCACCGGCGACGAGGCGTGGTTCCAGCGCCGCGTCGACGAAGGTGACGAGACCCCCACCAGCGGTCTCGAAGAGGTCTTGAACGAGATCTCGCCCATCGAGGACTTCTCCGGCTCGATGTCGCTCTCCTTCTCCGACCCGCGCTTCGACGAGGTCAAGGCCTCGACCGAGGAGTGCAAGGACAAGGACATGACGTACGCGGCCCCGCTGTTCGTCACGGCGGAGTTCACCAACCACACCACCGGCGAGATCAAGAGCCAGACGGTGTTCATGGGTGACTTCCCGATGATGACGGACAAGGGCACGTTCATCATCAACGGCACCGAGCGGGTCGTCGTGTCCCAGCTCGTCCGGTCGCCGGGTGTCTACTTCGACACCGCGATCGACAAGACGACCGACAAGGACGTCTTCAGCGTCAAGATCATCCCTTCGCGGGGTGCCTGGCTGGAGTTCGACGTCGACAAGCGCGACACCGTCGGCGTCCGCATCGACCGCAAGCGCCGGCAGCCCGTCACGGTGCTGCTCAAGGCCCTGGGCTGGACCACCGAGCAGATCCGGGAGCGGTTCTCCTTCTCGGAGACGCTGCTGACCACCCTGGAGAAGGACCACACCGCCGGGACCGACGAGGCGTTGCTCGACATCTACCGGAAGCTGCGTCCGGGCGAGCCGCCGACGAAGGAGTCCGCGCAGGCGCTGCTGGAGAACCTGTTCTTCAAGGACAAGCGCTACGACCTGGCCAAGGTGGGCCGCTACAAGGTCAACAAGAAGCTGGGCCTGGCGACGCCGATCAGCACCGGCGTGCTGACCGAGGACGACATCGTCACGACGATCGAGTACCTGGTCCGCCTGCACGCCGGTGAGACCAGCATGCAGCCGGGCGAGACCGAGGTGCCGGTCGAGGTCGACGACATCGACCACTTCGGCAACCGCCGCCTGCGCACCGTCGGCGAGCTGATCCAGAACCAGATCCGGGTCGGCCTGTCCCGCATGGAGCGCGTCGTGCGCGAGCGCATGACGACCCAGGACGTCGAGGCCATCACGCCGCAGACCCTGATCAACATCCGCCCGGTCGTGGCGGCGATCAAGGAGTTCTTCGGCACCTCCCAGCTGTCGCAGTTCATGGACCAGACCAACCCGCTGGCGGGTCTGACCCACAAGCGCCGCCTGTCGGCGCTGGGCCCGGGTGGTCTGTCCCGTGAGCGGGCCGGCATGGAGGTCCGCGACGTCCACCCGTCGCACTACGGCCGCATGTGCCCGATCGAGACGCCGGAAGGCCCGAACATCGGCCTGATCGGCTCGCTGTCCTCCTACGGGCGGGTCAACCCGTTCGGCTTCATCGAGACGCCGTACCGCAAGGTCGTCGATGGTCGGGTCACCGACCAGATCGACTACCTGACCGCGGACGAGGAGGACCGCTTCGTCAAGGCGCAGGCCAACGCGAAGATCGACGACGAGGGCAACTTCCTGGAGGACCGCGTCCTGGTCCGCAAGAAGGGCGGCGAGGTCGAGCAGATCGACCCGCGCGACGTCGACTACATGGACGTCTCCCCGCGCCAGATGGTGTCGGCGGCGACCGCCATGATCCCCTTCCTGGAGCACGACGACGCCAACCGCGCCCTGATGGGCGCGAACATGCAGCGCCAGGCCGTGCCGCTGCTCCGCTCCGAGTCGCCGCTGGTCGGCACCGGCATGGAGCTGCGCGCCGCGGTCGACGCCGGTGACGTCGTGGTGGCCAAGAAGACCGGTGTGGTCGAGGAGATCTCCGCCGACTACGTCACGGTCATGGCCGACGACGGCTCGCGGCAGACCTACGGCCTGCACAAGTTCCGCCGCTCGAACCAGGGCACCTGCATCAACCAGAAGCCCATCGTCAACGAGGGCGACCGGGTGCAGGAGGGCCAGGTCCTGGCCGACGGCCCGTGCACCGAGAACGGCGAGATGGCGCTGGGCAAGAACCTGCTCGTCGCGATCATGCCGTGGGAGGGCCACAACTACGAGGACGCGATCATCCTGTCGCAGCGCCTCGTGCAGGACGACGTCCTGACCTCGATCCACATCGAGGAGCACGAGATCGACGCGCGGGACACCAAGCTGGGCGCCGAGGAGATCACCCGGGACATCCCGAACGTCTCCGAGGAGGTCCTGGCGGACCTGGACGAGCGGGGCATCATCCGCATCGGCGCCGAGGTCCAGCCGGGCGACATCCTGGTCGGCAAGGTCACCCCCAAGGGCGAGACCGAGCTGACCCCCGAGGAGCGCCTGCTGCGCGCGATCTTCGGCGAGAAGGCCCGCGAGGTGCGCGACACGTCCCTGAAGGTGCCGCACGGCGAGTACGGCAAGGTCATCGGCATCCGCGTGTTCTCCCGCGAGGACGACGACGAGCTGCCCCCGGGCGTCAACGAGCTGGTCCGCGTCTACGTGGCCCAGAAGCGCAAGATCCAGGACGGCGACAAGCTCGCCGGCCGCCACGGCAACAAGGGCGTCATCGGCAAGATCCTCCCCGTCGAGGACATGCCGTTCCTGGAGGACGGCACCCCGGTGGACATCGTGCTGAACACGCACGGCGTGCCGCGTCGTATGAACATCGGCCAGGTGCTGGAGACCCACCTCGGGTGGATCGCCAAGCAGGGCTGGAGCATCAACGGCGACCCGGACTGGGCGAAGAACCTGCCCGCCGAGCTGTACGAGGTCGAGCCCGGCACGAAGACCGCCACCCCGGTCTTCGACGGCGCCCGCGAGGACGAGATCACCGGTCTGCTCGGCTCCACCATCCCGAACCGCGACGGTGAGCGGATGGTCAAGGAGAACGGCAAGGCGCAGCTGTTCGACGGCCGCAGCGGCGAGCCGTACCCGTTCCCGGTGTCGGTCGGCTACATGTACATCCTGAAGCTGCTGCACCTGGTGGACGACAAGATCCACGCCCGCTCCACCGGCCCGTACTCGATGATCACCCAGCAGCCGCTGGGCGGTA
Source organism: Saccharothrix sp. NPDC042600 (assembly GCF_040647305.1). NCBI lineage: Bacteria > Bacillati > Actinomycetota > Actinomycetes > Pseudonocardiales > Pseudonocardiaceae > Saccharothrix > Saccharothrix sp. NPDC042600. The sequence goes on from NZ_JBEZBW010000008.1 coordinate 23,414, forward strand.
AGGCGCAGTTCGGTGGCCAGCGCTTCGGTGAGATGGAGTGCTGGGCGATGCAGGCCTACGGCGCGGCCTACACGCTGCAGGAGCTGCTCACGATCAAGTCCGACGACGTGCTCGGCCGCGTGAAGGTCTACGAGGCCATCGTCAAGGGCGAGAACATCCCGGAGCCGGGCATCCCGGAGTCCTTCAAGGTGCTGCTCAAGGAGCTCCAGTCGCTGTGCCTCAACGTCGAGGTGCTGTCCTCGGACGGCGCCGCGATCGAGATGCGCGACGGCGACGACGAAGACCTGGAGCGCGCGGCCGCGAACCTCGGCATCAACCTGTCGCGGTCCGAGTCGCCGTCCGTGGACGACGTCGTCAACTAGAACCCTCGCCGGTCACCGGGGAAGGCCTCCCGCCCTCCCCGGTGACCCCGCCACCAGCTCCTGAGCCAAGCCCCTTGCTGGGCAACCGATCTAAAAGGGGAAGAGAGTAGACGTGCTCGACGTCAACTTCTTCGATGAGCTCCGCATCGGTCTCGCGACCGCGGACGACATCCGCCAGTGGTCCTACGGCGAGGTCAAGAAGCCCGAGACCATCAACTACCGCACGCTCAAGCCGGAGAAGGACGGCTTGTTCTGCGAGAAGATCTTCGGTCCCACCCGGGACTGGGAGTGCTACTGCGGCAAGTACAAGCGCGTCCGGTTCAAGGGCATCATCTGCGAGCGCTGCGGCGTCGAGGTGACCCGCGCCAAGGTGCGCCGCGAGCGGATGGGCCACATCGAACTGGCCGCCCCGGTCACGCACATCTGGTACTTCAAGGGCGTCCCGAGCCGGTTGGGCTACCTGCTCGACCTGGCCCCCAAGGACCTTGAGAAGATCATCTACTTCGCGGCCTACGTCATCGTGGGCGTGAACGGCGAGCTGCGCCACAACGACCTGCCGACGCTCGAAAACGAGATGCAGGTCGAGCGCAAGCGCGTGGAGAACCGCCGCGACGCCGACGTGGAGGCCCGGGCGCAGAAGCTCGAAGCCGACCTGGCCGAGCTGGAGGCGGAGGGCGCCAAGTCCGACGTGCGCCGCAAGGTCAAGGAGGGCGGCGAGCGCGAGATGCGCCAGCTGCGCGACCGCGCGCAGCGCGAGCTGGACCGCCTCGACGAGATCTGGTCCACCTTCACCAAGTTGGAGAAGGGCCAGCTCATCGCGGACGAGCTGCTCTACCGCGAGCTCTACGACCGCTACGGCGACTACTTCACCGGCGCCATGGGCGCCGAGGCCATCCAGAAGCTGCTGGGTGACTACGACGTGGACGCCGAGGCCGAGTCGCTGCGCGAGACCATCCGCAGCGGCAAGGGCCAGAAGAAGCTGCGCGCCCTCAAGCGCCTCAAGGTCGTCGCCGCGTTCCAGGCGACCCGCAACAACCCGCAGGGCATGGTCCTGGACTGCGTCCCGGTCATCCCGCCGGACCTGCGCCCGATGGTGCAGCTCGACGGTGGCCGCTTCGCGACCTCGGACCTCAACGACCTGTACCGCCGGGTCATCAACCGGAACAACCGCCTCAAGCGGCTGATCGACCTCGGCGCGCCCGAGATCATCGTCAACAACGAGAAGCGGATGCTCCAGGAGGCCGTCGACGCGCTGTTCGACAACGGCCGCCGCGGCCGTCCGGTCACCGGCCCGGGCAACCGGCCGCTGAAGTCGCTGTCCGACCTGCTCAAGGGCAAGCAGGGCCGGTTCCGCCAGAACCTGCTCGGCAAGCGCGTCGACTACTCCGGCCGTTCGGTCATCGTGGTCGGCCCGCAGCTCAAGCTGCACCAGTGCGGCCTGCCCAAGCAGATGGCGCTGGAGCTGTTCAAGCCGTTCGTGATGAAGCGGCTGGTCGACCTCAACCACGCGCAGAACATCAAGTCCGCCAAGCGGATGGTCGAGCGCGCCCGCCCCGCCGTGTGGGACGTGCTGGAAGAGGTCATCACCGAGCACCCGGTGCTGCTCAACCGCGCGCCCACGCTGCACCGCCTGGGCATCCAGGCCTTCGAGCCGCAGCTGGTCGAGGGCAAGGCCATCCAGCTGCACCCGCTGGTCTGTGAGGCGTTCAACGCCGACTTCGACGGTGACCAGATGGCGGTCCACCTGCCGCTGTCCGCCGAGGCGCAGGCCGAGGCGCGCGTGCTGATGCTGTCGTCGAACAACATCCTCTCGCCCGCGTCGGGCAAGCCGCTGGCCATGCCGCGTCTGGACATGGTGACCGGCCTGTACCACCTGACCCGGCACAAGGAAGGCGACATCGGCGAGGGCCAGGCGTACTCGTCGCCGGCCGAGGCGCTGATGGCGTTCGACCGCAAGGTCCTGGGCCTGCAGGCGATGGTGAAGATCCGCATCGCGGACAAGAACCCGCCCAAGGGCCAGGAGCCGGAGGGCTGGGAGCCCGGTCAGCCGTGGCTGGCCGAGACCACCCTGGGCCGCGTGCTGTTCAACGAGGTCCTGCCGCAGGACTACCCGTTCCTGAACGAGGTCATGCCCAAGAAGCGGCAGGCCACGGTCATCAACGACCTCGCCGAGCGGTACCCGATGGTCACCGTCGCCCGGACGCTGGACAAGCTGAAGGACGCGGGCTTCTACTGGGCCACCCGGTCCGGTGTCACCGTCGCGATCTCCGACGTGCTCGTGCCGGAGGCCAAGCAGGGCATCCTGGACGAGTACGAGAAGCTCGCCGACGCGGTGGAGAAGCGCTACCAGCGCGGTCAGCTCTCCTACGCGGAGCGCAACAACGAGCTGGTCAAGGTGTGGACCAAGGCGACCGAAGAGGTGGCCGAGGTCATGGAGGCCAACTTCCCCGAGGACAACTCGATCCGCATGATCGTGAAGTCCGGCGCGGCGGGCAACATGACCCAGGTCCGCTCGCTGGCGGGCATGCGTGGTCTGGTGACCAACCCGAAGGGCGAGTACATCCCGCGGCCGATCAAGAACTCGTTCCGCGAGGGCCTGTCGGTGCTGGAGTACTTCATCGCCACGCACGGCGCCCGCAAGGGTCTGGCCGACACCGCTCTGCGTACCGCCGACTCGGGTTACCTGACCCGTCGTCTGGTGGACGTCTCGCAGGACGTCATCATCCGCGAGATCGACTGCGGCACCACCCGCGGCGTGAACATGACGGTCGGCGAGCGGCTGGGCGACAAGGTCGTCCTGCACGAGTTCGCGCAGACCTCGGTCTACGCCCGGACCATCGCCGAGGACATCACCGACGCGGACGGCAACATCGTCCTCAACCGCGGTGACGACCTGGGCGACCCGGCGCTGCAGACGCTGGTCCAGAACGGCGTGACCCGCGTCAAGGTCCGCTCCGTGCTGACCTGCGAGTCGGCGGTCGGCGTGTGCGCGTCCTGCTACGGCCGCTCGATGGCGACCGGCAAGCTGGTCGACGTCGGCGAGGCCGTCGGCATCGTCGCCGCCCAGTCGATCGGTGAGCCCGGCACGCAGCTGACCATGCGCACGTTCCACCAGGGTGGTGTCGCCGGTGACGACATCACCACCGGTCTGCCCCGTGTGCAGGAGCTCTTCGAGGCTCGTGTGCCCAAGGGCAAGGCGCCCATCGCGGACGTCGACGGCCGGGTGCGCATCGAGGACGGCGACCGGTTCTGGAAGATCACCCTCATCCCGGACGACGGGTCCGAGGAGATCGTCTTCGAGAAGCTCTCGAAGCGCCAGCGCCTGGCCAACACCGCCACCGGTCCGCTGCAGGACGGCGACCACGTGCACGTCGGCCAGCAGTTGCTGGAGGGCACGCCCGACCCGCACGAGGTGCTGCGCGTCATGGGTCCGCGCGAGGCCCAGCTGCACCTGGTGCAGGAGGTCCAGAAGGTCTACCGGGCCCAGGGCGTGGCGATCCACGACAAGCACATCGAGGTCATCGTCCGGCAGATGCTGCGCCGGGTGACGATCATCGACTCGGGCGCCACCGAGTTCCTGCCGGGCTCGCTGGTCGAGCGCGCGGAGTTCGAGTCGGGCAACCGCGCGGTCGTGGCCGAGGGCGGCGAGCCGGCGGCCGGCCGTCCGGTGCTGATGGGCATCACGAAGGCGTCGCTGGCCACGGACTCGTGGCTGTCGGCGGCCTCCTTCCAGGAGACCACGCGTGTCCTGACCGACGCCGCGATCAACGGCCGGTCGGACAAGCTGATCGGCCTGAAGGAGAACGTGATCATCGGCAAGCTGATCCCGGCCGGCACCGGCATCAACCGGTACCGGAACATCCAGGTCCAGCCGACCGAGGAGGCGCGGGCGGCGGCGTACGCCATCCCGAGCTACGACGACGGGTACTACACCCCGGACGTCTTCGGCACCGGCACGGGCGCGGCGGTCCCGCTCGACGACTACGACTTCGGTCGCGACTACCGCTGACAGCAGCGCTACGACAGAACGGCCCCTCGAAGCCTCCCGCTTCGAGGGGCCGTTCCGCGTCGGGTGGCGCGCCGGGCCGACGGCAGCCGCGACCGGGCGGGGCATAGTGGGCTGATGGGGACCGCGCGGATCGACCACGTCCTGTACGCCGCTCCCGAGCTGGAGGCGGCCGTGGCCGACCTCGCCGCCCGCCTGGGCGTGCGGGCGGCGGGCGGCGGGCAGCACCCCGGCGTGGGCACGCACAACCGCCTGCTCGGCCTGGGGCCGCACACCTACCTGGAGGTCATCGCGCCCGACCCGAGCCAGCCGGGGCCCGCCCTGCCACGCCCCTACGGCGTCGACGGGGTGACGTCCGGACGGGTGGTGGGGTGGGCGCTCACCGTGGACGACATCGACGCGGCGGTGGCCCGCGCGCGGGCGGCCGGGTTCGACCCCGGCGAGGTGCTCGACGGGCAGCGGCGGACGCCCGACGGCGAGCTGCTGCGGTGGCGGTTGACGGCCAACGCGCGCACGGCCGGGGTCGTGCCGTTCCTGATCGACTGGGGTGGCACACCGCACCCCGCCCGGTCCGCGCCCGCCGGACTCGCGCTCGCCTCCCTCCACATCGAACACCCCGAACCCGCGAACGTCCTTGCGGCGCTGAGGGCTTTGGGCGTCGAGGTCGAGGTGCGCGCAGCGTCCACAGAGGCCTTGGTGATGCGTGTGGACGGTCCGAACGGGATGGTGGAAGTCCGATGAAGGTCTGTTCGTCGGATTAGTGCATGCGCATGGGTGTCGTAAAGAACGCTGCGGCATTCGGGTGATGCGCGAGTGGACCCCTTGTCCAACCTACTTGGAAGTAGATAGCTTTCCGATCGACGTGATCATGCGTCACAGGCCGTGATCCGGCCGAACTTCGAGGTACCTCCGCCGCCATCGGACCCTCGACCGATCAGGAACCACGATGTTTCGTGTGCTGCTGGTCGCGCTGGCGACGGCCTTCGCCGTCTCCTCGTGCGCCGGCTCCGAACCACCACCGAACCCCCGGCCCCGGCCGCAGGCCGTCGACGTGCAGTCGTACGCCGTGCTGCCCGAGGCCACCACGTTCGCCAAGATCGAAGCCCTCCCGCGGGACGACGACACGTCGCCCACGGCGGGCCAGGTCCTGCGGGCGAAGAAGGACGTGCCCGTCTACGACGCCGTGGACGGGCGCGCCGTCGCCAAGCTCCCCGCCACCCAGCTCGGCTCGCCGACGTGGGTGCCCGAGGTGGACCGGCGGGACGGCTGGTCCAAGGTGCTGCTGCCGTCCCGGCCCAACCGGTCCGCCGGCTGGGTGTTCACCGGCTCCGACGACTTCGAACGCGCCGAGAACGACTACCTGGTCACCGTGGACCTGGCCGCGTTCCGGATGGACGTCACCGAGAAGGGCCGCTCGATCGGCACGTGGACCGTCGGCACGGGCAGTGCCCGGCACCCCACGCCCACCGGCCGGACCTACGTGATGGCCTCCATCAAGGAGACCGTGGCGACGTTCAGCCCGTACGTCCTGCCGCTGGGCTCGCACTCCGACAGCCACGAGACCTTCGGCGGCGGCCCCGGCACGGTGGCCCTGCACGGCTGGCCGGACGACACCCCGTTCGGCACGGCGAGCAGCGACGGCTGCATCCGCGTCCCCGACGACGCGCTCGACCTCCTCCTCACCCTCCCGCTGGGGACCGTGGTGATCGTCAAGTGAAAGGCACATCCCCCATGAAGAGAACCGCGGCCCTGGTCACCGCCGCCCTCCTCGTCGCCACCGCCGGCACCGCGCACGCCCAGGTCGCCAAGCGGCAGGCGGCGGGCGGCGCCCCGAGCTCCGCGTTCGCCCTGTCCGCGTCCGGCCTGCTCACCGTCGAGCCCCTGGCCGCGCTGGACGGGTCCAAGGGCTACCGGCAGACCTCGGTCGCCTCGGTCGCGCTGCCCGACGCGAAGGCCCCGGTCATCACCGCCGGCGTGCTGAACACCGAGGTGGACACGGCGTCCGCCAAGGCGAGCGTCGCCGACCTCAAGGCGCAGCTCGGCCTGCTGAAGCTCTCCGACCTGACGTCCCTGACCGCCGAGGTCATCAGCGCGACCTGCGTGGACGGCACCGGCGCCGTCACCCTGGCCGCCGCGAAGGCCGGCCCGACCGCGCTGGACCTGCACCCGGGCCCGAACACCCGCGTCCAGGTGCCGGGCGTGGTGTCGGTGGTCCTGAACAAGCAGACCCGCGCCGCCGACGGCTCCCTGACGGTCGTCGCGGTCTCCGTCGAACTGGCGGGCCTGCAGAAGATCGACATCGCGTCGGCCACCTGCGCGCAGGCGCAGAAGCCGGTGCCGACGAGCACCCCGTCCGCGACGCCGACGAAGCCGTCCACGACCACCCCGGCCCCGTCCGCCCCGGGCAAGGCGCCGCGTCCGACTCCCGTCGAAGGGCACCTGCCGGTGACGGGTTGAGCTGTGTTGGATTGCGCCGCCTCCGGCGTCGCGGGCGAGGCCGCCTGGAAGTCGGCCCATCTCGCCGGGTTTACCGCCGATCGAAGGACGTGATCGGCGGTAAACCCGGCGCGACAGGCCGACGCGGCCTCGCGGATCAGCGGAGCGGGGTAGGGCGACGCGGCCTCGCGGGTCAGCGGAGCGGGGTTGGGCGAGGCGGCCGCGCGGGGGTCAGCGGCGGCGGGACTTGGCCAGGGCTCGGGCGCGGGCGACCAGGTCGTCCACCAGGTCCGCGTCGGCGGACGGGGGAGTGCCGTCGGAGCAGCACGGCGGCTTGGTGCGGCGCTCGTTGAGGCGCGGGCGGACGCCGGCCAGTTCGTAGAGGGCGTCGTAGAGGTTGCGGCCCGGGTCGTCGTCGTGCGCGCCGACCAGCAGGACCCACGCCGTGTCCGGTTCGGGGAAGGCGACGACCACGCGGTCGGTGCCGCGCAGGTGCTTCACGCACAGGCGGGGGAGGGGTTCGGGGCCCGTCACGCGGTACCCGAGGGCGGCGCAGCCGCGGTGGGACAACTCGTCCAGGAAGCGGTCGTAGGCCTGGCGGGCGGGTCCGCGCAGGGCGGCGGCCTGGAGGCTCGCGACCGGCGTCTCAACTACCTTGATCAAGATTGCGGACTACGCGTCCTTCACCCCGGTGCATCTGCGCCAGGCTCGTGGCCAGGTCGTCGCGGTCGAGCAGGGCCTGGTCGCTCAACCGGCGGTGCACCTCGTCGAGCAGGCCGCGGGTGCGGCCCGCCTGGCGCAGCTCGGAGACGACGTGCAGCACCTCGTGCAGGCGGACGGCGTCGAGCAGCATCCGGGGTTCCCGGCTGTGGATCGCCAGCACGCCCTCGCGGGCCCACGCCTTGACGGTCTTCTCGGTCAGGTCGAGCAGCTCACCGGCGACCACCGGCCGGACCGGGGGAGCCGTGCGCAGCACCCGGGCCACCACGCCGTCGAGCTTCCGCCGCCGCTCGTCGTCCTCGGCCAGCGTCGAGGCGACCTCCTCGATCTCCTCGACCTGGTCGAACAGGTCCCGGATCTGCGCAGCCTCCGTTGCGACCGACATGGCGACCTCCCTCAGTCACTACTGAGTATCGCCCAATTTCTCGGTAGTCGCAACGGAGGCGGCTGCTCCTGGGATCAGGAGGAGAAGAACAGGCCCGCGAGGCCGTGGTGCTTGCGATGGCCGTAGCCGTGGCCGTAGTGCGGCGCGGGAGCACCCCAGCCCGGCTGGACCGGCTGCACGTAGTGGACCTGCGCCGGGGCCGGCGCGGCGGGCGGCGGGGGCGGCGGGGCCTGCATCTGGGCCTCCAGGCGCGTGATGGCCTCCAGCTCGCCGTAGTCGAGGAAGACTCCGCGGCAGCCGTCGCACTGCTCGATGTGTACGCCCATGCGGTCGAAAGTCCGCATGTTCGCATGGCACTTGGGGCACTGCATCGTGTGAGCCTCCTGCTCTCGGTGCGTTGTGCGCGATATTAGCCGCGCGGCATGGGTTCGTGCCTGGACGCGATGCGCTCGCACGCCTCCAGCAACGCGACCTGCGCGGGCTGCAACGCCGTCCCGTCACGCTCCGCCGCCGCGAGGGCACGCGCCGCCATCTGCACGACCAGCGCCCGCGCCGGTCCCTCCAACGCCGCCCACGGGTCGTCCCGGTCGATCCCCGTGCCGCCGGCGTCGAGGTAGGCGTCCAGCAGCCGCGACCACGCGCGCGGTTCGAGCACCCCGGCCGCGAACAGCGCCGCCGGCCGGGCGAGGTCCCACGCCGGGTCGCCGACGCCGAGGTCGTCCACGTCGATCAACCGCCACCCGCCGCGCGCCACGAGCTGCCCGAGGTGCCAGTCGCCGTGGACGAGCGCCGTGCCGGGCCGCATCGGCTCGACGGTCGCGAACGCCCGCCGGACGACGTCCGCGCCCCCGACCGACGGCACCCGGGCCACCGCCCGCTCCAACCGCTCCCACGCCCCGGCGACCGGGAGCCCGCCGAAGTCGTCGGCGGTGAAGCCGTGCAGGGCGGCGAGCATCCGGCCGGCGTCCTCCATCGGCAGCGTGTCGGGCGGGCCGGGCTCCACCGGCACCCCCAACGGCCACCCGGTGACCAGCCGGTCGCGCACCGGGACCGGACCCAGGAGGGGCGGCAGGAAGAGTTCACCCAATCGTGGGTCACCGGCCAACTTGCACCGGGCGGCGAGCAGCGAGGCGTCCGTGCCGCTCTCGTGCGCCTTCAACACCACGTCCCCGACCTGCACCACCACGACGTCCCCGCGCACGGCGAGCACCACGGGCTCGGCGGTGGGGCCGACCAGGGCGGCCATGGCGGTGACCAGAGCGGTGTGCACCGCGCCCCTCTACACTGGAAACGCCCCGCCGGACAAGTCCCCGGTCGCGCTGACCGCCCGGCGAGGGTGTGCGCGCGGTCACCGGTAGGGCCCGAAACCGCAGGTCGTCAAGGCTCGGCGGGCACGTCAAGCCCTCGACCCCACCCGTTTTGACCAGTGGGAAGCGGGCGGGGTATCTTTGGTACTCGTGCCCGACCCATGTCGGGCCGCTCCGCGTGCCTACGCGCCAGTCGTGCTGGAAAGCCGGCCGCGGTGACCTCCACACGTAGGGGCGTCCTGGGATGTCGCCTGCGGACCTTGGGTCAACGGTGTTCCACCCCCGGGCTTCGGCCACAGGGGCGCGACACGCCCGACCTCGGGTGCAGAGAGGGACCAAGTAAACAGCGCTCGCCGCCCGCGCGACGAGCACGCGAACGGAAGAAGCAGCCGGCGTATGCCAACGATCCAGCAGCTGGTCCGCAAGGGCCGGCAGGACAAGGTCGCCAAGCAGAAGACCGCGGCGCTCAAGGGCAGCCCGCAGCGGCGCGGTGTGTGCACCCGCGTCTACACGACCACGCCCAAGAAGCCGAACTCGGCGCTGCGCAAGGTGGCCCGTGTGAAGCTGACCTCCGGCATCGAGGTCACGGCGTACATCCCGGGTGAGGGCCACAACCTCCAGGAGCACTCGATGGTGCTCGTGCGCGGCGGTCGTGTGAAGGACCTCCCGGGTGTCCGCTACAAGATCATCCGCGGCTCCCTGGACACGCAGGGCGTGAAGAACCGCAAGCAGGCTCGCAGCCGCTACGGCGCGAAGAAGGAGAAGAGCTGATGCCCCGCAAGGGACCGGCCCCGAAGCGGCCGTTGATCTCCGACCCGGTCTACAGCTCTCCGCTGGTGACCCAGCTCATCAACAAGGTGCTGGTCGACGGCAAGCGCTCCGTGGCCGAGCGGATCGTGTACGGCGCCCTCGAAGGCGCCCGCGAGAAGACCGGCACCGACCCGGTCGTCACGCTCAAGCGCGCGCTGGACAACGTCAAGCCCGCCCTGGAGGTCAAGAGCCGCCGCGTCGGTGGCGCCACCTACCAGGTGCCGGTCGAGGTCAAGCCCGGTCGGGCGACCACCCTGGCGCTGCGCTGGCTGATCAGCTTCTCCCGGCAGCGCCGTGAGAAGACCATGATCGAGCGCCTGATGAACGAGCTGCTCGACGCGAGCAACGGCCTGGGCGCGAGCGTCAAGCGCCGCGAGGACACCCACAAGATGGCCGAGTCGAACAAGGCCTTCGCCCACTACCGCTGGTGACTCACCGCCCGGCCGGCACCCGAGACCCGGCCGGGCGCACCCAGCCCTAGTGAGCCTGCGAGCTCAAGACAGGGGAAGACACCCGTGGCACAGGACGTGCTCACCGACCTGGCCAAGGTCCGCAACATCGGGATCATGGCCCACATCGACGCGGGCAAGACCACGACGACCGAGCGGATCCTCTTCTACACCGGGATCAGCTACAAGATCGGCGAGGTCCACGACGGCGCGGCCGTGATGGACTGGATGGAGCAGGAGCAGGAGCGCGGCATCACGATCACGTCCGCCGCGACGACGTGCTTCTGGAAGAACCACCAGATCAACCTGATCGACACGCCCGGCCACGTCGACTTCACCGTCGAGGTGGAGCGCAACCTCCGCGTCCTCGACGGCGCCGTCGCCGTCTTCGACGGCAAGGAGGGCGTCGAGCCCCAGTCCGAGCAGGTCTGGCGCCAGGCGACCAAGTACGACGTCCCGCGCATCTGCTTCGTCAACAAGATGGACAAGCTCGGCGCGGACTTCTACTTCACCGTCCGCACCATCTCCGAGCGCCTGGGCGCGAAGCCGCTCCCGATCCAGATCCCGATCGGCGCGGAGAGCGACTTCATCGGTGTCGTCGACCTGGTGGAGATGCGCGCGCTGACCTGGCGCGGCGAGGTCCAGAAGGGCGAGGACTACACCGTCGAGGAGATCCCCGCGGACCTCCTGGACAAGGCGCAGGAGTACCGCGAGGCGCTGGTCGAGGCCGTGGCCGAGACCGACGACGCCCTCATGGAGCTGTACCTGGGCGGTGAGGAGCTGTCCGTCGAGCAGATCAAGGCGGGCATCCGCAAGATCGTCGCCGAGGGCACGGCCTACCCGGTGCTGTGCGGTTCCGCGTTCAAGAACAAGGGCGTGCAGCCCATGCTCGACGCGGTGATCGACTTCCTGCCGTCGCCGCTGGACCTCCCGCCGGTCGAGGGCACGCTGCAGGACGGCGAGACCCCCGAGTTCCGCAAGGCCGAGAGCACCGAGCCGTTCTCCGCGCTGGCGTTCAAGATCGCCGTGCACCCGTTCTTCGGCAAGCTGACCTACATCCGGGTCTACTCGGGTCGGGTCGCCTCCGGCACCCAGGTCATCAACTCGACCAAGGACCGCAAGGAGCGCATCGGGAAGATCTTCCAGATGCACGCCAACAAGGAGAACCCGGTCGACGAGGCCATCGCGGGCCACATCTACGCCGTGATCGGTCTGAAGGACACGACCACCGGTGAGACGCTCTGCGACCCGCAGCACCCCATCGTGCTGGAGTCGATGACCTTCCCCGAGCCGGTCATCCAGGTGGCGATCGAGCCCAAGACGAAGGCCGACCAGGAGAAGCTGGGCACCGCGATCCAGAAGCTGGCCGAGGAGGACCCGACCTTCCGGGTCAACCTGGACCAGGAGACCGGCCAGACCATCATCGCCGGCATGGGCGAGCTCCACCTGGACATCCTGGTGGACCGCATGCGCCGCGAGTTCAAGGTCGAGGCCAACATCGGCAAGCCGCAGGTGGCGTACCGGGAGACCATCCGCCGCAAGGTGGAGAAGTACTCCTACACCCACAAGAAGCAGACCGGTGGCTCCGGCCAGTTCGCGAAGGTCCTCATCGACCTGGAGCCGCTGGAGAAGCAGGAAGACGGCGCGCTCTACGAGTTCGTCAACGCGGTCACCGGTGGTCGCATCCCGCGGGAGTACATCCCGTCGGTCGACGCCGGCGCCCAGGACGCCATGCAGTACGGCGTGCTGGCGGGCTACCCGCTGGTCGGCGTGAAGGTGACGCTGCTCGACGGCGCCTACCACGAGGTCGACTCGTCGGAGATGGCGTTCAAGATCGCCGGTTCCATGGCGCTCAAGGAAGCCGCCCGTCAGGCGAGCCCGGCGCTGCTGGAGCCGCTGATGGCCGTCGAGGTCACCACGCCCGAGGACTACATGGGCGACGTGATCGGCGACTTGAACTCCCGCCGTGGCCAGATCCAGGCCATGGAGGAGCGCAGCGGCACCCGTGTCGTGAAGGCACTGGTCCCGCTGTCGGAGATGTTCGGGTATGTCGGCGACCTGCGGTCCAAGACCCAGGGTCGCGCGAACTACTCGATGACCTTTGACTCCTACGCCGAGGTTCCCGCGAACGTCGCGAAGGAGATCATCGCGAAGGCGACGGGCGAGTAACCCCAACCGGAGCACCGCAGCACCACGCGGGCTCTCCGGGGTCTCTCGTCCCTGGGGTCCGCAAAACCCTTGACGTGACGCCGGGCGGGTGGAACCACACCCGCTCGGCACAGCAACAGAAGTCCAGGAGGACAATCCAGTGGCGAAGGCGAAGTTCGAGCGGACGAAGCCGCACGTCAACATCGGCACCATCGGTCACATCGACCACGGCAAGACGACGCTGACCGCGGCGATCTCCAAGGTCCTGCACGACAAGTACCCGGACCTCAACCCCTTCACGCCGTTCGACCAGATCGACAAGGCGCCGGAGGAGAAGCAGCGCGGCATCACCATCTCGATCGCGCACATCGAGTACCAGACCGACAAGCGCCACTACGCGCACGTCGACTGCCCCGGCCACGCCGACTACATCAAGAACATGATCACCGGTGCGGCGCAGATGGACGGCGCCATCCTGGTGGTCGCGGCGACCGACGGCCCGATGCCGCAGACCAAGGAGCACGTCCTCCTGGCCCGCCAGGTCGGTGTGCCCTACATCGTGGTGGCCCTGAACAAGGCCGACATGGTGGACGACGAGGAGATCCTGGAGCTCGTCGAGCTTGAGGTCCGCGAGCTGCTCTCCGAGTACGAGTTCCCGGGTGACGACCTGCCGGTGGTCCGTGTCTCCGCGCTCAAGGCGCTGGAGGGCGACGCCGAGTGGGGCGAGAAGCTCCTCGGCCTGATGGACGCCGTGGACGAGAACATCCCGGAGCCCGAGCGCGAGGTCGACCGGCCGTTCCTGATGCCGGTCGAGGACGTGTTCACCATCACCGGTCGTGGCACCGTGGTGACCGGCCGCATCGAGCGCGGCATCATCAAGGTCAACGAGGAAGTCGAGATCGTCGGCATCAAGGAGCAGTCGCGCAAGACGACTGTCACCTCGATCGAGATGTTCAAGAAGTTCCTCGACGAGGGCCAGGCCGGCGACAACGCCGCCCTGCTGCTCCGCGGCATCAAGCGCGAGGAGGTGGAGCGCGGCATGGTCATCGTGAAGCCGGGCACCACCACCCCGCACACCGAGTTCGAGGCGCAGGTCTACATCCTGTCCAAGGACGAGGGCGGCCGCCACACGCCGTTCTTCAACAACTACCGTCCGCAGTTCTACTTCCGGACGACCGACGTGACCGGCGTCGTGACCCTCCCCGAGGGCACCGAGATGGTCATGCCGGGCGACACCACGTCGATGTCGGTCAAGCTGATCCAGCCGATCGCCATGGACGAGGGCCTGCGGTTCGCCATCCGCGAGGGTGGCCGCACCGTCGGCGCGGGCTCGGTCACCAAGATCATCAAGTGACCTGGCTCTAAAAACCGACCCCCGATTTGGCCTGCGCACCCCGGTGTGCGACCATTGACGGGTTGCTCGTCACGGGGCGGCCGAGTTCGACTCGAACCGGCCGCCCCCGTGCGAGCGGGGTTAGCTCGCTAGACAATCCCACAGGTTTCATCAGTGGGACCGGTCTATCGCCAAGGGCGCGACACGCCCGACCGCGTGGACCGGGCACCGTGACACCGCTCGGTGTCAGTCCTTAATAGGGGGCGGAGCGCGCCGGAAGGTCCCAGTGGCCTCGTGGTGCCCGCACCGCAGCGGTACGAGAAGCAGAGGAACGGCAAGCCATCATGGCGGGACAGAAGATCCGCATCCGGCTCAAGGCCTACGACCACGAGGCGATCGACGCGTCCGCGCGCAAGATCGTCGAGACCGTGACGCGCACCGGCGCTCGGGTCGTCGGGCCTGTGCCGCTGCCCACTGAGAAGAACGTTTACTGCGTCATCCGCTCGCCGCACAAGTACAAGGACTCGCGCGAGCACTTCGAGATGCGCACGCACAAGCGTCTGATCGACATCCTCGACCCGACGCCGAAGACGGTGGACGCGCTCATGCGCATCGACCTGCCGGCGAGCGTCGACGTCAACATCCAGTAAGCGTGGACGCGGCAGCGTTGATCCCTTTTGGGGCGGAGAGTAACGAGACCAATGTCTGACAGGCAGGTTAAGGGCCTCCTGGGCACCAAGCTCGGCATGACCCAGGTCTTCGACGAGAACAACCGGGTCGTCCCGGTGACCGTCGTCAAGGCCGAGCCGAACGTGGTCACCCAGGTTCGGACCCAGGAGAACGACGGCTACTCGGCCGTGCAGCTGGCCTTCGGCGCGATCGACCCGCGCAAGGTCAACAAGCCCGTCGCGGGCCACTTCGCCAAGGCGGGCGTCACGCCCCGCCGGCACCTGGCGGAGCTGCGCACCACGGACGCGTCCGAGTACACGGTCGGCCAGGAGATCACCGCAGAGGTCTTCGAGACCGGCGCGGTGGTCGACGTGGTCGGCACCAGCAAGGGCAAGGGCACCGCGGGTGTCATGAAGCGGCACGGCTTCGGCGGCCTGGGCGCGAGCCACGGCACGCAGCGCAAGCACCGCTCGCCCGGCTCCATCGGTGGCTGCGCCACGCCCGGCCGCGTGTTCAAGGGCCTGCGCATGGCGGGTCGCATGGGCCACGTGCGCGTGACCATCCAGAACCTCAAGGTGCACAAGGTCGACGCGGAAGCCGGCCTCCTGCTCATCAAGGGCGCCGTTCCCGGCCCCAAGGGCGGCACCGTGTTCGTCAAGACCGCTGCGAAGGGTGGTGCCTGATCATGACTTCCGTTGAGATCCGCACCCCGGACGGCAAGACCGACGGCTCCGTCGAGCTGCCCTCGGCCGTCTTCGACGCGCAGGCCAACGTCGCGCTGCTGCACCAGGTCGTCGTCGCCCAGCAGGCCGCGGCCCGCCAGGGCACGCACAAGGCCAAGACGCGCGGCGAGGTGTCCGGTGGCGGCAAGAAGCCGTACCGCCAGAAGGGCACCGGTCGCGCCCGCCAGGGCTCGACCCGCGCGCCGCAGTTCGCCGGCGGTGGCACCGTCCACGGCCCCGTGCCGCGCGACTACAGCCAGCGCACCCCCAAGAAGATGAAGGCCGCCGCCCTGCGCGGCGCCCTCTCCGACCGGGCGCGCGCCGGCCAGGTCCACGTGGTGAGCGGTTTCGTCTCCGGCGACCAGCCGTCGACGAAGACCGCCCGCAAGGTCCTGGAGTCGGTGACCGAGGCCCGTCGCGTGCTGGCCGTGCTGCTGCGCACCGAAGAGGTGTCGTGGGTGAGCCTGCGGAACCTGCCGCACGTGCACATCATCGCCCCGGACCAGCTGAACACCTACGACGTGCTCGTCAACGACGACGTGGTGTTCACGAAGGACGCTCTGGACGTGTTCCTGGCGAGCAAGGCCCAGCAGGGCAAGGGCTCGGCCGAGGCGGTCGCCGGTTCGTCCGAAGTGGAGGACGAGAAGTGATCCCCGACCACAGGGACATCCTGCTCGCGCCGGTCATCTCCGAGAAGTCCTACGGGCTCCTGGAGGAGAACAAGTACACCTTCGTGGTGGCTCCCGGCGCGAACAAGACCCAGATCAAGATTGCCGTGGAGAAGGTCTTCGGCGTCAAGGTCGTCAGCGTCAACACGATCAACCGGCAGGGCAAGCGCAAGCGCACCCGCACGGGCTTCGGCAAGCGCAAGGACACCAAGCGCGCGATCGTGACGCTGTCCGCCGAGAGCAAGCCGATCGAGATCTTCGGCGGCCCGGCCGCCTGATGACGACGAGGACTGCGTAGAGATGGGCATTCGCAAGTACAAGCCGACGACCCCCGGTCGTCGCGGTGCGAGCGTCTCCGACTTCGCCGAGATCACTCGGTCGACCCCGGAGAAGTCGCTGATCCGCCCGCTGCACGGCCGTGGTGGCCGCAACGCGTCGGGCAAGATCACGACGCGGCACAAGGGTGGTGGCCACAAGCGGGCCTACCGCCTGATCGACTTCCGCCGCACCGACAAGGACGGCGTGCCGGCCAAGGTCGCGCACATCGAGTACGACCCCAACCGCACCGCGCGCATCGCGCTGCTGCACTACGCCGACGGCGAGAAGCGCTACATCATCGCGCCGGCGAAGCTGCAGCAGGGTGACCGGATCGAGAACGGCCCCAAGGCCGACATCAAGCCGGGCAACAACCTGCCGCTGCGCAACATCCCGGTCGGCACGGTCGTGCACGCGATCGAGCTCCGCCCCGGCGGTGGCGCGAAGATCGCCCGGTCCGCCGGCGCCAGCGTCCAGCTGGTCGCCAAGGACGGCCCGTACGCCCAGCTGCGGATGCCCTCGGGCGAGATCCGCAACGTGGACGTGCGCTGCCGCGCCACGGTCGGCGAGGTCGGCAACGCCGAGCACCAGAACATCAACTGGGGCAAGGCCGGCCGCATGCGCTGGAAGGGCAAGAAGCCCACGGTGCGTGGTGTCGCCATGAACCCGGTCGACCACCCGCACGGTGGTGGTGAGGGCAAGACCTCCGGTGGTCGCCACCCGGTGAACCCGGCCGGCAAGCCCGAAGGCCGTACCCGCCGCCGCAAGGCAAGCGACAAGCTCATCGTCCGGCGTCGTCGCACCGGTAAGAAGCGCTGAGCAGGGAGGGAGTGAAGGATGCCACGCAGCCTTAAGAAGGGCCCCTTCGTCGACGACCACCTGCTCAAGAAGGTGGACGTCCTCAACGAGTCGGGCAAGAAGACCGTCATCAAGACCTGGTCCCGCCGGTCGACGATCATCCCCGACATGCTGGGCCACACGATCGCGGTGCACGACGGCCGCAAGCACGTGCCGGTGTTCGTGACGGAGGCGATGGTCGGGCACAAGCTCGGCGAGTTCGCGCCGACCCGCACGTTCAAGGGTCACATCAAGGACGACCGGAAGTCGCGCCGCCGCTAGGCGACGAACTAGAGGAAGAGCAAGGGGAAGCAGCGATGAACGCCCGTAACGAAGCTGAGGCGCAGGAGTTTCCGCGCGCCGTGGCTCGGGCTCGCTACGTCCGCGACACGCCCATGAAGGTGCGCCGCGTCGTCGAGCTCATCAGGGGTCGTAGCGCCAGCGAGGCCCTGGCCGTGCTCCAGTTCGCGCCGCAGGCGGCATCTGAGCCGGTCCGGAAGGTGCTCGCGAGCGCCGTGGCCAACGCCGAGAACAACCTGTCCCTGGACCCCGACACCCTGTGGGTGTCGAAGGTCTACGTGGACGAGGGTCCGACCCTCAAGCGGTTCCGCCCGCGCGCCCAGGGCCGTGCGTACCGGATCCGCAAGCGGACGAGCCACATCACCGTCGAGGTGGAGTCGCGTCCGAAGAAGTCCAGCGCGAAGGGAACCCGGTAGTGGGCCAGAAGATCAACCCGCACGGCTTCCGGCTGGGGATCACCACCGACTGGAAGTCCCGCTGGTACGCCGACAAGCAGTACGCCGAGTACGTGGCCGAGGACGTCAAGATCCGCAAGCTGCTCGGCCGTGGCATGGAGCGTGCCGGCATCTCCAAGGTGGAGATCGAGCGCACCCGCGACCGGGTCCGCGTCGACATCCACACCGCCCGGCCGGGCATCGTCATCGGCCGTCGTGGTGCGGAGGCCGACCGCATCCGCGGTGAGCTGGAGAAGCTCACCAAGAAGCAGGTGCAGCTCAACATCCTTGAGGTGAAGAACTCCGAGGCGGACGCGCAGCTCGTCGCGCAGGGCGTGGCCGAGCAGCTGTCGAACCGCGTGGCGTTCCGCCGCGCGATGCGCAAGGCCATCCAGTCGGCCATGCGCTCGCCCCAGGTGAAGGGCATCCGCGTGCAGTGCGGCGGTCGTCTCGGCGGCGCCGAGATGTCCCGCTCGGAGCACTACCGCGACGGCCGGGTGCCGCTGCACACGCTGCGCGCCGACATCGACTACGGCTTCTTCGAGGCCCGCACCACGTTCGGCCGCATCGGCGTGAAGGTGTGGATCTACAAGGGTGACGTCGTCGGTGGCCTCAGCGCCAAGCGCGAGCGCGACGCCGCGCCGTCCGCCGAGCGCGCCCCGCGCCGCGACCGCGGCGAGCGCCCGAACCGGGCCCGTCGTTCCGGCGCCAGCGGCACCACGGCGACGAGCACCGAAGCCGGACGGGCCGCGGCCGAGACCGCGGACGCCCCGGCCGCGACCGAAGAGAAGACGGAGGGCTGAGTCGTGCTCATCCCGCGCAGGGTTAAGCACCGCAAGCAGCACCACCCCGGTCGGTCCGGTGCTGCCAAGGGCGGCACGAGGGTCACCTTCGGCGAGTACGGCATCCAGGCGCTGGAGCCCGCTTACGTGACCAACCGCCAGATCGAGTCGGCGCGTATCGCCATCACGCGGCACATCCGCCGTGGTGGCAAGGTCTGGATCAACATCTTCCCGGACCGCCCGCTGACCAAGAAGCCCGCCGAGACCCGCATGGGTTCCGGTAAGGGCTCCCCGGAGTGGTGGGTCGCCAACGTCAAGCCGGGTCGGGTGCTCTTCGAGATGAGCTTCCCGAACGAGCAGGTGGCCCGCGAGGCGCTGCGCCGCGCGATCCACAAGCTCCCGATGAAGTGCCGCATCGTTACGCGTGAGGGTGGTGAGTTCTGATGGCAGCGGGTACCACCGCTTCCGAGCTTCGCGAGCTCACCGAGGAAGAGCTCGTGCTGCGCCTTCGGGAGGCGAAGGAGGAGCTGTTCAACCTCCGCTTCCAGATGGCCACCGGGCAGCTGGACAACAACCGCCGGTTGCGCACGGTCCGGCACGAGATCGCCCGGATCTACACCGTGATGCGGGAGCGGGAGCTGGGCCTGTCGGCCACTCCCGACGGTTCCACTGGTGAGGGTGCGGCATGAGCGAGAACGAAGTGACTGAGACTCAGACGCGCGGCGAGCGCAAGGTCCGCGAGGGCTACGTCGTGTCCGACAAGATGGACAAGACGATCGTGGTCGCCGTCGAGGACCGCAAGAAGCACCGCCGCTACTCCAAGGTCATGCGCTCCACCACCAAGGTGAAGGCGCACGACGAGCAGAACAGCGCCGGCGTCGGCGACCGCGTGCTGCTCATGGAGACCCGGCCGCTGTCGGCCACCAAGCGCTGGCGCCTCGTCGAGATCCTCGAAAAGGCCAAGTAAAACCACGGACCGAGCCCGTCAGGTCGGCAATCTGGCGGGCCAGGAATGGTCAGGAGAAGGTAAGTGATCCAGCAGGAGTCGCGGCTGCGCGTCGCCGACAACACCGGTGCGAAGGAGATCCTCTGCATCCGTGTTCTCGGTGGCTCGGGCCGCCGCTACGCGGGCATCGGGGACATCATCGTCGCGACGGTGAAGCAGGCCATCCCCGGCGCCGGTGTGAAGAAGGGTGACGTCGTCAAGGCGGTCGTCGTCCGCACCGTCAAGGAGAAGCGCCGTCCCGACGGCTCTTACATCCGGTTCGACGAGAACGCCGCGGTGCTCATCAAGAACGACAACGAGCCGCGGGGCACCCGCATCTTCGGCCCGGTCGGTCGTGAGCTGCGCGACAAGAAGTTCATGAAGATCATCTCGTTGGCGCCGGAGGTGCTCTGATGAAGGTGAAGAAGGGCGACACCGTCGTCGTTATCGCCGGCAAGGACAAGGGTGCTCGCGGCAAGGTCATCCAGGCCTACCCCGCCGAGAACCGCGTCCTGGTCGAGGGCGTCAACCGCATCAAGAAGCACACCCGGATCACGCAGACCCAGCGCGGCGCGCAGTCGGGCGGCATCGTGACCCAGGAGGCCCCCATCCACGTGTCCAACGTGATGGTGGTCGACTCGGACGGCAAGCCGACCCGTGTGGGCTACCGGACGAACGACGAGGGCAAGCGGGTCCGCATTTCCCGTCGTAACGGGAAGGACATCTGATGACCACCGTTGAGAAGACCATCCCTCGGCTGAAGACGCGCTACCGCGAGGAGATCGTCGCGGAGCTGCGCAAGCAGTTCGAGTACGCCAACGTGATGCAGATCCCGGGCGTCGTGAAGGTCGTCGTGAACATGGGTGTCGGCGACGCCGCCCGCGACGGCAAGCTGATCGAGGGCGCGGTGCGCGACCTGTCGATCATCACCGGCCAGCGCCCCGAGGTCCGCAAGGCGCGCAAGTCCATCGCCCAGTTCAAGCTGCGCGAGGGCATGCCGATCGGTGCGCGCGTGACGCTGCGCGGCGACCGCATGTGGGAGTTCCTGGACCGCCTGCTGACGATCGCGCTGCCGCGCATCCGCGACTTCCGCGGCCTGTCCGGCAAGCAGTTCGACGGCAACGGGAACTACACGTTCGGCCTCAACGAGCAGTCGATGTTCCACGAGATCGACCCGGACGCCATCGACCGCCCCCGCGGCATGGACATCACGGTCGTCACCACCGCCACCAACGACGAGGAGGGCCGGGCGCTGCTGAAGGCCCTGGGCTTCCCGTTCAAGGAGAACTGAGCTGATGGCCAAGAAGGCTCTGATCAACAAGGCGGCCAAGAAGCCGAAGTTCAAGGTGCGGGGGTACACCCGGTGCCAGCGCTGCGGCCGGCCGCACTCGGTGTTCCGCAAGTTCGGCCTGTGCCGGATCTGCCTGCGCGAGATGGCCCACCGGGGCGAGCTGCCCGGCGTGAGCAAGTCGAGCTGGTAAGACCCGCCCACCGGCAGGTTTTCGAAAATCCCACTTCGCTGTAGGCCCGCTCACGACCCGGCCGGCGCCCCGGCGCCGGCCGCGGACCCTGACTGGGGAACCGCAGCGAGAAAGGTTGACCAGGTCACCATGACGATGACCGACCCGATCGCAGACATGTTGACGCGTCTGCGGAACGCGAACTCGGCTTACCACGACAAGGTCGTGATGCCGCACTCCAAGCTCAAGGCCAACATCGCCGAGATCCTCAAGCGCGAGGGCTACATCGCGAGCTACCGCGATGAAGAGGGCGATGTCGCCAAGCAGCTCGTCATCGAGCTGAAGTACGGCCCGAACCGGGAGCGCAGCATCGCCGGCCTCCGCCGCGTGTCCAAGCCCGGTCTGCGCGTGTACGCCAAGTCGACGAACCTGCCGAAGGTGCTGGGCGGTCTGGGCGTCGCGATCATCTCGACCTCCGGCGGTCTCATGACCGACCGTCAGGCCAACAAGTCGGGCGTGGGCGGCGAAGTCCTCGCCTACGTCTGGTAAGGGAAGGGGGACAAGCCAATGTCGCGCATCGGAAAGCTGCCGATCACCGTCCCCTCCGGGGTCGACGTGAACATCGACGGCCAGGACGTCAGCGTGAAGGGTCCCAAGGGCACCCTGTCGCTCACGATCGCTGAGCCGATCATCATCGAGAAGGCCGAAGACGGCACTCTTGAGGTGAAGCGCCCGAACGACGAGCGCCGCAGCCGCTCGCTCCACGGCCTGTCGCGCACCCTGGTGCAGAACATGGTCGTCGGTGTGACGCAGGGCTACGAGAAGAAGATGGAGATCCACGGGGTCGGTTACCGCGTCGCGCTCAAGGGTTCCGACCTGGAGTTCGCGCTCGGTTACAGCCACCCGGTCAAGGTGGAGGCCCCCGCGGGCATCACCTTCGCGGTGGAGACCCCGACCCGCTTCTCCGTGGCCGGCATCGACAAGCAGCTCGTGGGCGAGGTCGCCGCCAACATCCGCAAGCTGCGCAAGCCCGACCCGTACAAGGGCAAGGGCGTGCGCTACGCGGGCGAGAAGATCCGCCGCAAGGTCGGAAAGACGGGTAAGTGACATGAGCGAGACTGCAACGAAGCGCAAGCCGGTCGGCAAGGACATCTCGACCACCCGCCGCATCGCCAAGACGCGCCGTCACTTCCGCCTCCGCAAGAAGGTCAGCGGCACGCCGGAGCGTCCGCGCCTGGTCGTGCACCGGTCGTCGAAGCACATCACCGTGCAGATCATCGACGACCTCGCCGGCCACACCCTGGCGGCCGCCTCCTCGGTGGAGGCGGACGTCCGCGCGGTGGAGGGCGACAAGAAGGCCAAGGCCGCCAAGGTCGGCCAGCTGGCCGCGGCCCGCGCCAAGGACGCCGGGATCACCAAGGTCGTGTTCGACCGCGGTGGCAACTCCTACCACGGCCGGATCGCTGCTCTGGCCGATGCCGCCCGCGAGGCGGGGCTGGAGTTCTGACAATGCACATCTTCGGAATTGAGAGGGACGCCTGATGCCAGGACGCACGCGTCGCGAAGGCGGCGGGGGCGAGCGCGGAGAGCGTCGCGACCGTCGTGACGGCGGCCGCGGCGGCGCGGCCCAGGAGAAGACCCCGCACCTGGAGCGCGTGGTTGCGATCAACCGCGTCTCCAAGGTCGTGAAGGGTGGTCGTCGCTTCAGCTTCACCGCTCTGGTCGTCGTCGGCGACGGCGACGGCATGGTCGGTGTCGGCTACGGCAAGGCCAAGGAAGTCCCGGCCGCGATCGCCAAGGGTGTCGAGGAGGCGAAGAAGAACTTCTTCCGCGTCCCTCGCATCGCGGGCACGATCCCCCACCCGGTGCAGGGCGAGAAGGCGGCCGGTGTCGTGCTGCTGCGCCCGGCCTCGGCCGGTACCGGCGTCATCGCCGGTGGCGCGGTCCGCGCGGTGCTGGAGTGCGCCGGTGTCCACGACGTGCTGAGCAAGTCGCTGGGCTCGGACAACGCCATCAACATCGTGCACGCCACGGTGGAGGCCCTGAAGGGTCTCCAGCGTCCCGAGGAGGTGGCTGCCCGTCGCGGTCTGCCCCTGGAGGACGTCGCTCCCGCCGGTATGCTCCGCGCTCGCGCAGGGGCGGTGTGATCATGGCTCAGCTCAAGGTCACCCAGGTGAAGAGCAGCATCGGTACCAAGCACAACCACCGTGAGTCCCTCCGGACCCTGGGGTTGCGCAAGATCCGCCAGTCGGTGGTCCGCGAGGACACGCCGCAGGTGCGCGGGCTCATCCACGCCGTGCGCCACCTGGTGGTCGTCGAGGAGGTCCAGTCGTGACCATCAAGATCCATGACCTGCGTCCGGCCCCCGGCGCCAAGACCGCGAAGACCCGTGTCGGTCGCGGTGAGGGCTCCAAGGGCAAGACGGCCGGTCGAGGCACGAAGGGCACCGGCGCGCGGAAGAACGTCTCCCCGCGCTTCGAGGGTGGCCAGATGCCGCTGCACATGCGCCTGCCGAAGCTCAAGGGCTTCCGCAACCCGTTCCGCACCGAGTACCAGGTCGTGAACGTGGGCGACCTGGCCCGGGTGTTCCCGGACGGTGGCCGGGTCGACGTGGACGCCCTCGTCCACGCCGGTCTGGTGCGCAAGAACGAGCTGGTCAAGGTCCTCGGTGAGGGCGACCTGAACGGCGTCAAGCTGGACGTCGTGGCCAACAAGTTCTCGGGCAGCGCGGTCGAGAAGATCGCGGCGGCCGGCGGCACCACGACGGTGCTCTGACGCACTGCCACGGTGCTTGACGCACTGCCACGGTGCTTGACGCACTGCCACGGTGCTTGACGCACTGAAGTGGCAAGATTGAACTACAGCAAGGTCTGAACGGCCCCCGGTGCCTCCCGCGCCGGGGGCCGTTCGCTGTCTCCTCCTCCTCCGGAGGGGTGTCCTCGCTTCGCGGTTCCTAGACGCGCTGCGCGCTCTCAAGCGGACGCGCTGGCGCGCTCTAAAGACAAAAGCGGCCGGGAGGCCTCCAGTGGGGGGAAGGGCCTGCGTGTTCCCCACCGCATGACCTGGCGGAGCCGACCACACTTTTCGGGGGTCGGTCGAAAAACTTTTTGCTCGTTCCTCGCAAAAACTTTTTGGCCCGACCCCCGAAAAGTGTGGTTGCCCTTCGGGCAGGTCATACGGTGGGGAACACGAAGGCCCCTTGTGGCTGGTAGCTCAGCCGCCGCTGCGCGGCGGGGCCGCGCGGGGCGCGGCGGAGGGCGCTTCTGGGCGGTTAAGGCGTGCTGGGGGCGGCGGAGTCGTGTTGGGGGCGGCTGGGGCGGGTGGCCGGGTGGGGTGTGGGCGGCCGGGGTAGTGGGGCGTCTGGGGGCGTTTGGGGGCGTGTGGGGGCCATTCGAGATGGTGGCTGGGGGTGTTCGCGCACAGCAGAAAGCAGTTGCGGTGTCGGGTTAGTTTGGGCGCATGTGGCTGGTGGTCTTTTTTGGTGCGGCTGTTCTGGTGGCGCTCACGCCTGGTGCCAACAACCTGCTCGGCATGCACCACGCCGTGCACCACGGGGCGCTCAAGGCGGTGACTGCCCTGGTCGGGCGGCTGTTCGCGTTTGCTCTCATGATCGTCGCCGTCGTGGCCGGGCTCGGGCCGGTGTTGGCCGCGTCCACCGCCGCGCTCACCGTCATCAAGTGGCTCGGGGTGGCCTACCTCGTCTACCTCGCCGCGCGCATCTTCTTCACACCATCACAGGCCTCCTCGGCCCCGAAGAGGGGCAACCCGCTGCGCAAGGAGTTCCTCGTCGCGATCACGAACCCGAAGGCGCTGTTGATCTTCACCGCCTTCGTCCCGCAGTTCGTGGACCCCGCGCGGGGCTCCGTGCAGGCCCAGCTCGTCGTGCTCGGCGCGGTCTACCTGGCGGCGGAAGTGCTGGCAGGGGCCGGTTACGTGACCGTTGGCGCGATCATCCGCCGGGCCGACCTGAGCGCTCGCGCGCGGCGCCGGCTGGACCAGGGGACCGGGACGCTCCTGCTCGGGATGGCCGGGGTCCTGGCCACCAGCGCCACCCGCTGAGACCGGGCGCGCACCGGCTGCAACTTGATCCATTCGGCGGCTTGCGAACGCCGGGTCTTGATCGGGTACGAAGTGTGAAGGGCGGCTGGCTACGGCAACCCGCTTCGCGGCTGTTAAAGTCGCGGGCTGAACCCGGATGTCCTCCGGGTCGGTCGCGGCTACCCCCGCGTCCGCCACCACCGCAAGACTGTGCCGGCAACACAGCCGGTACCGCAGGATGCCGACCCAGGCGGGGCGGCAACGCTGATGGAGGTTCGCGTGCTCGGCGCATTCCGCTCGGCTCTCGCGACGCCGGACCTACGCAAGAAGATCCTCTTCACCCTGGGGATCGTCGTGGTGTACCGGTTGGGCGCGACCATGCCCGCGCCGGGCGTCTCCTTCAAGAACGTGAAACTCTGCGTCGAGCAGGTCGACCAGCAGGGGATCTACTCGCTGATCAACCTGTTCAGCGGCGGCGCCCTGCTCAACCTGTCGATCTTCGCGCTGGGCATCATGCCCTACATCACCGCGAGCATCATCATCCAGCTGCTCACCGTGGTCATCCCGCGGTTCGAGCAGTTGAAGAAGGAAGGCCAGGCGGGCCAGGGCAAGCTGACCCAGTACACCCGCTACCTGACCATCGCCCTCGCGGTGCTGCAGTCGACCGGCATCATCGCGCTCGCGGTGCGCGGCCAGCTGTTCCAGAACTGCGAGCACGACGTCATCCCGGACCAGAGCGTCTGGAACCTCGTCGTCATCGTCGTCGCCATGACCGCGGGCACCAGCGTCATCATGTGGCTGGGCGAGATCATCACGGAGAAGGGCATCGGCAACGGCATGTCGTTGCTGATCTTCACCGGCATCGCCGCCCGCATCCCGCACGAGGGCCAGCTGATCCTCCAGCGCGGTGGCCTGACCTTCTTCCTGGTCTGCGTCGCGGCCCTGCTGATCATCGCCAGCGTCATCTACGTGGAGCAGGCGCAGCGCCGCATCCCGGTCCAGTACGCGAAGCGCATGATCGGTCGCCGCATGTACGGCGGCACCTCGACCTACCTGCCGCTGAAGGTGAACCAGGCCGGTGTCATCCCGGTCATCTTCGCCTCGTCGCTGCTCTACCTGCCCGACCTCATCTCGCGCCTGACCACGTCGACCGACGGGTCCGCGCCGAGCTGGTGGGAGACGTTCGTCCAGACGCACCTGGTCAGCCAGTCCAGCCCGGTGCACATCTCGGCGTACTTCCTGCTGATCGTCTTCTTCACCTACTTCTACGTGGGCATCACGTTCAACCCCGACGAGCGTGCCGACGAGATGAAGAAGTTCGGTGGGTTCATCCCGGGTATCCGCCCCGGGCGTCCCACCGCCGAGTACCTCCGCTTCGTGCTGGGGCGGATCACGCTGCCGGGCTCGCTGTACCTGGGCATCGTCGCCATCCTGCCGAACCTGTTCCTCGACCTGACCGGTCAGGGCCAGAACCAGAACTTCCCGTTCGGCGGCACGGCGGTGCTGATCATGGTGGGCGTCGGCCTCGACACTGTTAAGCAGATCGAGAGCCAGCTCATGCAGCGCAACTACGAAGGGTTCCTCCGCTAGTGCGACTCGTTCTCGTCGGCCCGCCCGGAGCGGGCAAGGGCACTCAGGCCGAACTGCTCAAGACCAAGCTCGGCGTGCCGCACATCTCCACCGGGGACCTCTTCCGCGCGCACATCAGCCAGCAGACCGACCTCGGCAAGGAGGTCCAGGAGTACCTGGACTCCGGCGAGCTCGTGCCGGACGCGGTCACCAACGAGATGGTGCGGGAGCGCCTGTCGCAGGAGGACGCCAAGGACGGCTTCCTGCTCGACGGGTTCCCCCGCAACGTCGCCCAGGCGGCCGTGCTCGGCGAGATCCTCGCCGCGGACGGGCACGCCCTGGACGCCGTGCTGGAGTTCCGGATCGACGAGGACGTCGTGGTGGAGCGCCTGCTCGCCCGCGGCCGGGCGGACGACAAGGAAGAGGTCATCCGCCACCGCCAGCAGGTCTACCGCACCGAGACCGCGCCGCTGCTCGACCACTACGCCGACATCGTCGTGAGCATCGACGCCGTGGGCGACGTCGAGGAGATCAGCGAGCGGGCCCTGGCCGCGCTGCGCGCCGCGCGCGGCGAGAAGTGACCGGTGGCCTGCTCGATGCGCTGCGCAGGATCGTCCCGGGTGACCGCATGATCGAGATCAAGAGCCGCGGCCAGCTGGAGGCCATGCGGGCCGCCGGCCTGGTCGTGGCCCGCACCCTGGCGCTGCTCACCGAGCACGCCAAGGTCGGCGTGAGCACGGCCGAGCTGGACGAGCTGGCGGAGCAGTCCATCCGCGACGCCGGCGCGATCCCCAGCTTCAAGGGCTACCACGGGTTCCCGGCGAGCATCTGCGCGTCGGTGAACGAGCAGGTGGTCCACGGCATCCCGAGCAAGACGCAGGTCCTGGCCGAGGGCGACCTCATCTCCATCGACTGCGGCGCCATCCTCGACGGCTGGCACGGCGACTCCGCCGTGACCCTGCCGGTCGGGACGGTGACCGAGGCGGAGCTGAAGCTGTCCGAGGCGACCCGCGAGTCGATGCTGGCGGGCATCGCGGCGGCCGTCCCGGGCGGGCGGCTCAGCGACATCTCCTTCGCCATCGAGTCGGCGACGATCCTGGCGGGCGAGCGCGACGGTGTCGAGTACGGGATCGTGGACGGCTACGGCGGCCACGGCATCGGCACCAAGATGCACATGGACCCGTTCCTGCCGAACTACGGCAAGCCCGGCAAGGGGCCGCGGTTGAAGGTCGGCATGGCGATCGCGATCGAGCCCATGCTGACCCTGGGCAGCGAGCGGACCGCCGAGCTGGACGACGGCTGGACCGTGGTGACCACGGACGGGTCGCGGGCGGCGCACTGGGAGCACAGCGTGGCCATCACCGACGACGGCCCCTGGGTGCTGACGGCGCTCGAAGAGGGCTGACGCGACGCCGGCTCCGGGACGCCGGAGGCGGATACGGGGGTTAGCCCCCTTCTTCGGCTTGCGGGCGGTCGCCACGATTGACGTGTGAGCCTCCCCGTGCGGCCCGAGGACATGCGGGCCTCCGACGCCGAGCGCGAAGTCGTGCAGCAACTGCTCCACCGCGCCCACGCCGACGGCAGCCTGGACCTCGCCGAGTTCGACGAGCGGGTCGTGGCGGTCTGGCGGGCGAAGACCCGTGGTGAGCTGGCGGCCCTGACCGCGGACCTGCCGCAGGTGGTCGAGCGGCCCCTGCCCCCGCCGCCACCGGTTCGGGTGAAGCCCCGGGGGCCGTCGGCGATGAAGGTGCTCACCACGGTCTGGCTGAGCGTGAGCGCGTTCAACTTCGCGATCTGGCTGCTGGTGAGCGTGCTCGGCGGCGAGGGCGTGGTCTACCCGTGGTTCCTGTGGGTGGCGATGCCGTCCGGGGCCGTCCTGGGTGTGATCTGGCTCCTGGTCGGGCGCGACCGCGCGGCGGGTTGACAGCCCCGATTTGGGCATACCCGCCGGCGCGCGTACTATGGACGGGTGGCGCACACGTAGCGCCGGTTCCGCCATGCCTGTGACGCACCTTACCGCCGGCTGGCAGGTTCGCAAGGGCCTGAAGGAGTCGGGGTTCCGCGCGTGCTCCACGTCCAAGTGGAAGCTAACCACCGTCACGAAACGCGGAGGACATGGGCAAGAAGGACGGGGCCATTGAGGTCGAGGGCCGCGTAGTCGAACCGCTCCCCAACGCGATGTTCCGCGTCGAGTTGGAGAACGGGCACAAGGTCCTGGCACACATCAGCGGCAAGATGCGTCAGCACTACATCCGCATCCTCCCCGAGGACCGGGTTGTCGTGGAGCTCTCGCCCTACGACCTGTCCCGCGGGCGCATCGTCTACCGCTACAAGTGACCTCCACGGTGACACCGGGCGACCGGTGCACCGGGGCTACCAGCAGGAGAGCTCAGGCGTGAAGGTCCAGCCGAGCGTCAAGAAGATCTGCGACAAGTGCAAGGTGATCCGCCGCCACGGCCGGGTCATGGTCATCTGCGAGAACCTGCGCCACAAGCAGCGCCAGGGCTGAGCAGACAGCCACGTCGCAGCGTCCTCACCGACGCAAGACAAGCAAGCCTCCCCGCACCTGCTCCTCGACGCACGACCCGAGGAGCACACCCCCGGACTCCAGGCCGGGGCCGGGACACCGACCGTGAGAGCGGTCGGAACTGACAACAGCGAGTCAGTCCCGGGAGCGGACGGGGAGCAGACCTGGAGAGAAACGACAGGAGCAATCGCCGCATGGCACGACTCGCTGGCGTCGACCTCCCCCGCGAGAAGCGGATGGAGATCGCGCTCACCTACATCTTCGGCATCGGTCGCACGCGCTCCAAGGAGCTGCTGACCGCCACTGAGATCTCCCCTGACCTGCGCGTCAAGGACCTCAGCGACGACGACCTCGCCAAGCTGCGGGACTACATCGAGAACAACTTCAAGGTCGAGGGTGACCTCCGCCGCGAGGTTCAGGCCGACATCCGCCGCAAGATGGAAATCGGCTGCTACGAGGGTCTGCGCCACCGTCGCAACCTGCCCGTCCGCGGGCAGCGCACCAAGACGAACGCGCGTACTCGTAAGGGTCCGAAGAAGACCGTTGCGGGCAAGAAGAAGGCCGGCAAGAAGTAACCTCGCGCACCCATAAGTAGGAGATCACCCAGATATGCCACCCAAGTCCCGCACGGGCGCCGGGGTCAAGAAGGTCCGGCGCAAGGAAAAGAAGAACGTCTCGCACGGCCAGGCGCACATCAAGAGCACGTTCAACAACACCATCGTGTCCATCACGGACCCGATGGGCAACGTGATCAGCTGGGCGTCCGCCGGCCACGTGGGCTTCAAGGGCTCGCGGAAGTCGACGCCGTTCGCGGCGCAGATGGCCGCCGAGAACGCCGCCCGCAAGGCCGCCGAGCACGGCATGCGCAAGGTGGACGTGTTCGTGAAGGGTCCCGGCTCCGGCCGCGAGACCGCGATCCGTTCCCTCCAGGCCGCCGGTCTTGAGGTCGGCACCATCCAGGACGTGACCCCGCAGCCCCACAACGGCTGCCGCCCGCCCAAGCGGCGCCGGGTCTGAGGCACGGGGAGGAGTAAGCACACATGGCTCGCTACACCGGACCGGCCACCCGCATCTCGCGCCGGCTCAAGGTCGACCTCGTCGGTGGGGACCAGGCGTTCGAGCGCCGTCCCTACCCGCCCGGCCAGCACGGCCGCGGTCGCATCAAGGAGTCGGAGTACCTGCTCCAGCTCCAGGAGAAGCAGAAGGCCCGCTACACGTACGGCGTGCTGGAGAAGCAGTTCCGCCGCTACTACGAGGAAGCGGTCCGCCGCACCGGCAAGACCGGTGAGAACCTGCTGCAGATCCTGGAGTCCCGTCTGGACAACGTGGTGTACCGCGCGGGCCTCGCGCGCACCCGTCGCCAGGCTCGCCAGCTGGTCAGCCACGGGCACTTCCTGGTCAACGGCCAGAAGGTGAACATCCCGAGCTACCGGGTGTCGAAGTTCGACATCATCGACGTGAAGCCGAAGTCGCTCCCGACGCTGCCCTTCGAGGCCGCGCGCGCGTCCTTCGGTGACCGCCCGATCCCGGCGTGGCTCCAGGTCGTGCAGTCCAACCTGCGCATCCTGGTGCACCAGCTGCCGGAGCGGGCGCAGATCGACACGCCGGTGACCGAACAGCTCATCGTCGAGCTTTACTCGAAGTGATCCTCTCGGCGGGCGGTCCACGCGACCGCCCGCCGATCGGGTCCCGCGACGGCACGGAATGGTGTGCCGAACGCGTTTGCCGGTCTCCGCGACTGGCGTTCCCGGCGTCATATGGCGGGCGTCGGGTTGAGAAAGGAAGAACCCAGTGCTGATTTCCCAGCGCCCCTCGCTCAGCGAGGAAGCGGTCAACGAGACCCGCTCCCGGTTCGTCATCGAGCCGCTGGAGCCGGGCTTCGGCTACACCCTCGGCAACTCGATCCGCCGCACCCTGCTGTCCTCCATCCCCGGCGCCGCCGTGACCAGCATCCGCATCGACGGCGTGCTGCACGAGTTCACGACGGTCCCCGGCGTGAAGGAGGACGTCACCGACATCATCCTCAACCTCAAGGAGCTGGTCGTCAGCTCCGAGGAGGACGAGCCGGTGACCATGTACCTGCGCAAGCAGGGCCCCGGTGCGGTGACCGCCGGTGACATCGTGCCCCCGGCCGGTGTGACCGTGCACAACCCCGACCTGCACATCGCCACCCTGAACGGCAAGGGCAAGCTGGAGATCGAGCTCGTCGTCGAGCGCGGTCGCGGCTACGTCCCCGCCGTCCAGAACAAGCAGGCCGGCGCCGAGATCGGCCGCATCCCGGTCGACTCGATCTACTCGCCCGTCATGAAGGTGACCTACAAGGTCGAGGCCACCCGTGTCGAGCAGCGGACCGACTTCGACAAGCTGATCCTCGACGTCGAGACCAAGCCCTCCATCACGCCGCGCGACGCCGTCGCGTCCGCGGGCAAGACCCTGGTGGAGCTGTTCGGTCTCGCGCGTGAGCTGAACGTGGACGCCGAGGGCATCGAGATCGGACCGTCTCCCGCCGAGGCGGACACCATCGCGGCCTTCGCGATGCCGATCGAGGACCTGGACCTCACCGTCCGGTCCTACAACTGCCTCAAGCGCGAGGGCATCCACACGGTGGGCGAGCTGGTCTCGCGCAGCGAGGCGGACCTGCTGGACATCCGCAACTTCGGCGCCAAGTCGATCGACGAGGTCAAGATGAAGCTCGTCGGCCTCGGCCTCGCGCTGAAGGACAGCCCGCCCGGGTTCGACCCGTCGGCCGCCGCGTCCGACTACCCCGCCGAGGGCTGGGGCGCCGCGGACACGTCCGTGGACAACCACGACGACGGCCACGACTACGCGGAGACCGAGCAGCTCTGAGGCCGCTTAGCGGCCGGGCCGGAGCAGAGGATCAGAAAGAAATCCGAGGAGCAATTCGATGCCCACCCCCACCAAGGGACCCCGTCTCGGGGGCTCGCCGGCCCACGAGCGGCTCATGCTGGCCAACCTGGCCACGTCGCTGTTCACCCACGGTCGGATCACGACCACGGAGGCCAAGGCGAAGCGGCTGCGCCCGTACGCCGAGAAGCTGATCACCAAGGCCAAGGTCGGCGACCTGCACAACCGTCGCGAGATCCTCAAGGTCATCCGCGACAAGGACGTCGTGCACAAGCTGTTCGCGGAGATCGGCCCGCAGTTCGCGGACCGCGCCGGCGGCTACACCCGCATCACCAAGACGCTGCCGCGCAAGGGCGACAACGCCCCCATGGCCGTGATCGAGCTGGTGCCGGAGAAGACCGTCACCTCCGAGGCGGAGCGCGCCCGCAAGACCAAGTTCGCCAAGGACGAGGTCAAGCCGGCCGAGACCAAGGCCGAGGAGACCAAGGCCGACGAGGTCGCCGACCAGGACGCTGACGCGCCCGAGTCGGCCACCAAGGACGCCGCGGAGGAGCCCGCCGAGGGCGCCGACGAGGCCGCTCCGAAGGCCGAGGACAAGAAGGACGAGTCCTGACGGACCCGACCGCCGACGAGCCCGTCGTCCCCTCGCGGGGCGACGGGCTCGTTCGTGTGCGCCTGGACCTGGGCTACGACGGCACGGAGTTCTCGGGGTGGGCGCGCCAGCCGGGTCGGCGGACGGTGTGCGGGGTGCTGGAGGACACGATGTCCACCGTGCTGCGGGAGGACGTGTCCCTGACCGTGGCGGGGCGGACCGACGCCGGCGTGCACGCGGCCGGCCAGGTGGCGCACGCGGACCTGCCCGCGTCGGTGGACGTCGAGGGGTTGCCGCGGCGGCTCGCGCGGGCGTTGCCGACCGACGTGCGGGTGTTCTCGGCGCGGGTCGTGCCGGCCGAGTTCGACGCCCGGTTCGCGGCGTTGCGGCGGCACTACGAGTACCGGGTGACCGACGCGCCGTTCGGCGCTTCGCCGCTGCGGCGGCTGGACACCCTGGCGTGGCCGCGTCCGCTGGACGTGGACGCCCTGAACGCCGCCTCCGAGCTGCTGCTGGGGGAGCGGGACTTCTGCGCGTTCTGCAAGCGCCGGGAGGGCGCGACGACGATCCGCGAGCTGCAGCGGCTGTCGTGGGAGCGGGACGGGGACGTCCTGACGGCGTCCGTCTCGGCGGACGCGTTCTGCCACTCGATGGTGCGCAGCCTGGTGGGGGCGCTGCTGGCCGTCGGGGAGGGGCGCAAGCCGGTCACCTGGCCCGCGTCGCTGCTCTCGTTGTCTTCTCGATCGAGTGAGGTCACGGTCGCTCCGCCGCACGGCTTGTCACTCGTCCGGGTGGACTACCCGGAGGACTCGGAGCTGGCCGCGCGGGCGCTGGTCACGCGGAACGTGCGCGGCGCACCGACCAGTTGAGCCAGGCCACGCCGCCCATCGGGATCTCGGCGAGGTAGGTGAAGACGGCGAACAGGAGCACGCCCGCGACGGCCGGCCCGGCGGGTGTGCCCAGCGCGACGAGCAGCGCGATCGTCCCGTTCTCGCTGACCCCGAACCCGCCGGGCGTCACCACGGCCAGCGTGAGCAGCCGGCTCACCGCGAACGCCGCGACCAGCGCGCCCGGTGACAGCTCGACCCCGGTCACCGCGAGGCAGCACCACAGCAACAGGGCCTGCAACGCCAGGTAGACCACCATGCCGGTGGTCATCTTCGCCCAGTTCCGCCGGATGACCTGCGCGTTCTGCCGGCGCAGCCGCACCACGAACCGCCGGGCGCGGCCCCGCAGCACGCCGCTGAGCCAGCGCAGCCTGGTCAGGGCGGCGACGGTGACGACCAGGGCCACCGCGGTGGTGAGGGTGGCGGCGAGGACCGTGCGCCCGAGCACGGCCGCGCCCTGCACGGCCAGCGCGACCAGCGGGAGGGCGACCCGGCCCAGGGCGTTCCACAGGCCGCTGACGATGGTGGACGTGGTGATCGCGCGGGCCGTGTGCCCCCAGCTCGACGCCATCACGGCGGTCACGGCGACGCCCGCCGCGCCGCCGAACGGGAACAGGTTGCTCACCGCGCTGCCGGCCGCGTTGAGGCTGAACGCCTGGGTGTTGCGCAGGCCGGGCAGCGAGCCGGTCAGGACGTAGGTGTAGGCCCACAGGCCGGCCAGCCACAGCGCGGTCAGGCCCGCGAGGGCGGCGGCGCTGACGGCGGCGAGGTGGTCGGTGATGGTGGCCCAGCCGACGCCGCCGACCTTCGGGACCAGCGCGACCACCAGCCACACCGCGAGGCCCACGGAGGCGAGCGAGGCGAGCAGGTTCAGGTGGCCCCTCAGCGTGCGCGCAAGCGTTTGCGCTCGATGTACCACTCCGTGCCCATGACCAGCCGGAACAGCGGCGGCGGCAGGCTCAGCAGGGCGCCCACGGTGCGGGTCTGGTCGCCGCCCGTCGTCTGCGTGGCGTGCGCCGCCAGCGCCGCCCGCTTGCACCCGGCGTACCGGCGGACGTCCACGGTGTGCGTGATCGCCGCGCGGGGCGTGTAGGCGGTCCGGAACGGGGTCAGGTCGAACCGCCGCGCGACCCGGGCCAGCCGGAGGGCGCGCAGCAACAGGGTCCGGTCGACCGTCGCCTCCCACACCCTCAGTGTGCCCGCCAGTTCGGCGGCCAGCGCGCCGACACGGTGGACCTGCACGTGGTCGGGGTGCCCGTAGCCGCCGACGGGGTCGTAGGTGGTCAGCAGGTCGGCGCGTTCCTCGTGCAGGATCTCGGCCAGCCGCCCGGCGGCCTCCGGCACGTCCGCCCGCGCGAAGCCCGTCGAGGCGCTCCCGTCCAACCCGGAGTCGGCGTAGCCGAGGAACTCCACCCGCGCGCACCCGAGCACCTCCGCCGCCCGGTGCGCCTCCTTCGTGCGGACGGCCCCGAGGTCTCCCCGGTGGGCGGCCAGCCCGCGCTCGCCGGCGGTCGCGACGACCAGCACCACCCGGTGCCCCTCGGCGGCGAGGCGGGCCATGGTGCCCCCCGTCAGGAGGGCTTCGTCGTCTGGATGGGCGTGGAAGAACACGCAGGTTCGGCTCACGGGTGTAAGAGTGTCAGTTGCTCCGTTCAGCGGCTTGACGGGAGTCCCTGTGTCGATCATCCACGTCAGCGACTGCTTCCTGCCGCGCCTGGGCGGCATCGAGGTCCAGGTGGCGGGTCTGGCCGAGGCGCAACGACGCGCGGGCGCGGAGGTCCACGTGATCACCGCGACCCGCGCCGCCACCCGGCCGCCCGGCTACACCGTCCACCCGGTGGCGATGCCGTTCGGGCCGCCGATCCACCTGCGTGCCGGGCACCACCTGGACCGGTTGCTGGGGTCGTTGGGTGCGGACGTCGTCTACGTGCACGTCGGCGCGGTGTCGCCGTTCGCGTGGTCGGGCATCCGGTCGGCGCTGGGGCTGGGACTGCCGACGGTCGCGGTGGTGCACAGCATGTGGGACCCGGCGGTGCGCCGGTGCTACCGGGCGCTGGACCGGGTGGACGGGTGGTCGCGGTCGCCGCTGGTGCTGGCCGCGGTCTCGACGGCCGCGGCGGCGCGGGTGCGGTCGGCGTTGCCGGGAGAGGTCTTCGTCGTGCCCAACGGCGTGACGCCGGCGCTGTGGCGGGGGATCCCCGCGCAGCGCTCGGGCGGGCCGGTGCACATCGTGTCGGTGGGCAGGTTGGCGTCGCGCAAGCAGCCGCTGCACTTGTTGGCCGTGCTGCGGGAAGTGTTCTCGGCGGTCGGCGGGGTGCGGGCGACGCTGGCCGGGGACGGCCCGGAGATGGGGGCGGTGCGCCGGTACGTGCGGCGGCACGGCATGGACTGGGTGAGCCTGCCCGGTCGGCTGGACCGCGAGGCGGTGGCGCGCCTGCTGGCGTCGGCGGACGTGTTCGTGAACCCGACGGTGTGCGAGGCGTTCGGCTTGGCGACCCTGGAGGCCCGGACGGCGGGGGTGCCGGTGGTGGCGCGACCGGGGACGGGCGTGGCGGACTTCGTGCGCGACGGCGTGGAAGGGCTGCTGTCCGACGACCTGGCCGCGGCCCTGGTGCGGTTGGCGTCCGACCGCGGCTTGCGCACCCGGATGGCGGCCCACAACCGGTCCACGGACCCACCGTGCACGTGGCCGCGGGTGCTGGAGGCTTTGGAGGCGTGCCGGGAACGGGCGGTGCGCGGCGGAGTGCTCAGGGGGTGAGGTCGGCGAGGTCGAGGGTGATCGGGACGGGGGAGGCGGTGATGGTCTCGGGGCCTTCGGTTTCGAGGATGTTCTCGGCTTTGTAGAGCCCGTTCTCCAGGCGGAAGGCCGTCATCTGCATCGCGTTGAGCTTCGGTCGCCTTTCAACGCCCCAGAAGAACGGCACGCCGGCGTTGGCATAGCTCGCCATCTTCGTGTCGCGCTCCGCCGTGCGGTTGCCGGGTGACCACACCTCGACGGCGAGCCGCACCGCCTCGGCCGGGAACGAGACCCCGATCGGCTTCCGGTCGAGCACCACGATGTCGGGGATCAGCGCCGTGCGCAGAGGTGTCGAGATCCGCACACCGACACCTTGAACGACGTGCAGGTCAGCGCGCCCGTCGGACTCGACGGCCTGGTACAGCTTCATGTACAGGCGCCCGCCGGCGTGCTGGTGGGTGCCCGACGGCGGAGGAGTCACGAACAGGTACCCCATGATCAACTCGATGCTCGACCCGTCCGGAGCGGGATCCAACTCCAGCCAGTCCTCGATGGTGTGCGGCCCGAGGGTCGAGCGCGGTGGGTCGTACTCGGTCGGCGGTTCACAGCCGTACTCCGGTGCTGCGGACACGGATGGACCTCCTGCTTCGTCTTCCCTCACAGCGTCCCACTCTCCACCAAACGGGTGAGATCGCAACAGAACCGCCACCATCGGATCAGCGGTGACGGCATCGGGGTCGAGGCCCGCCCCCACCGCGACGGCTTCGACCGGGAACCGGTCGTCGAGCGGCCCGCTGTCGAGCGCCGCCGGGTCCCGGAACGGCAGAACGGCCCCCACCGGCGGAAGGAGGTGGGGGCCGTTCGTTGTGCTGCCTGGTACCGCCGGACCTGCTACAGGTCGAGGGTCCAGGTGTCGATGTAGCCCGTGTCCTGCGAGTAGACGTCGCGGACGCGCAGCTGCCAGTTGCCGTTCGCCGTCTCCGCCGACAGGTTCACCGTGTACGTCGCGTCCACGTTGTCCGCGCCGTCCGAGCCGCTGGACACCTTGAGCTGCTTCACCGCGCCGCTCGGCGTGATCAGGTCGATCGCCAGGTCACCGCGGTACGTGTGCTTGATGTGCACCTCGACCGTGGCGGTGGCGCTCGCGGCGCCCGCGCAGTCGGTGATCGCGATGGTGCTGGTGGCGGTGCCCAGGTCGGGCACGTTCACGTCGGTCGCGTTCGTCTTGGGCGCGCAGCCGGTGGGCGGCGGGGTGGTGCTGCCGACCAGGCGGAGGAGCTTGTTCGGGGAACCCGTGCCCGCGTTGCCGACGACGCCGCTCGTCGCGCCGTTCACCAGGGCGTCGCGCACCTGCTGCGGCGTGGCGGTCGGGTTGGCCGCCAGGTACACCGCCGCCGCGCCGACGACGTGCGGGGTCGCCATCGAGGTGCCGCTGATGGTGTTGGTGGCCGCGTCGCCGGTGTGCCAGGCCGACGTGATGGACGAGCCCGGCGCGAAGATGTCCAGGCAGGTGCCGATGTTGGAGAACGACGAGCGCGCGTCGGTGTTCGTCGTCGACCCGACCGTGATGCCCTCGGTCGTGCGGGCCGGGGAGGTGTTGCACGCGTTCGCGCCGTTGTCGTTGCCCGCCGCGAGGCCGTAGGTCACGCCGGCCGCGATGGAGTTGCGGACGGCCTGGTCGACCGTGGCGTCCGCGCCGCCGCCCAGCGACATGTTCGCCACGGCCGGCTTCGCGGCGTTCTGGGTCACCCAGTCGATGCCCGCGATGACGCCCGCGTACGTGCCGGAGCCGGAGCAGTTCAGCACCCGCACGCCGACCAGCTTGGCCTTCTTCGCCACGCCGTGCTTGGTGCCGCCGACGGTGCCCGCGACGTGCGTGCCGTGGCCGTTGCAGTCGGTGGCGTCGTTGTCGTTGTCGACGGTGTCGCGCCCGGAGACCGCGCGCCCGCCGAAGTCGGTGTGGGAGAACCGGATGCCCGTGTCGATGATGTAGGCGGTGACGCCCTCACCCTCGTTCGGGTAGGTGTAGGAGTTGTTCAGCGGCAGCGCCGCCTGGTCGATGCGGTCCAGGCCCCAGGACGGCGTCGGCGACTGCGTGCCGGAGATCTTCACCTCGGCGTCCTGCTTGACGTACTCGACGCTCGGGTCCGCGGCGAGCCGGCGCGCCTGCGCCTCGCTCATGGTCGCGGAGAAGCCGCGCAGGGCGCTGGTGTAGGTGTGCTTCACGGAAGCCTGGTACTTCGCGCTCAACGTGTCGGCGCTCGCCGCGCCCACGTCCTTGAGCACCACGATGTAGCTGTCCTTGACCGCGTTCGGCGCGTCGAGGCCGAGGATCTCGCCCTCGGCGGCGCCGGCGGTGAACGTCGTCAGTGCGGCGGTGACGGCGAACGCGGTGCCGGTGGCCAGGCCCGCTCCGGTCACCCGCCTCGTCCAGGACGCGCGAGAGTCTCGCATCGCAGGGGTTCTCCTCTTCGCAGGGTGTGCGCCCGGGAGGATCACCGCGGCGAGACCGCCCGGACACGGTGAGTCAGTTCCTAGTTCGCCCTGCGGTGGGAGCGCAAGAATTCGCACCGAATACGAGCCGGTCGGCCTCTCCACAGTATTGACCCGGCCTGTGAACGAAATGCTGCGGAGAGTGACTGGACGGAGAAAGAAAAACGTGCCCCGGACCAGCCGGCCCGGGGCACGCCAATGCTGCTCGGAGGTCAGTCGCCGCGCCGGACCGCGCCCAGGATCTGCTGCTCACCGGGCGTGGTGACCAGCCGCAACGGCCGCCACAGGTTCGCGCCCAGCGCGATCACCTGGTCGTCCTTCAACGTCGTCAACTGGTGCGCCATCTGCGGCGGCAACCGCCAGATCTGCGCCGCCAACTGCGCCTGCCCGACCGGCAGCCGCTGCAACAGCACGAGGTCCGCGGAATTCGCCGTGCCGGACGCCTGCGGGTGCAGGTAGGGCAGCACGTACATCGTCGTCTGCCACGGCGAGCGCGGCGGGAACAGCTCCTGCGGCACGTGCCCGCCGTCGTGCACGACGAGCAGCGGCGCGTCCTCCGACGGCCGCGGCAGGTCCACCGGGGAGAGCCGGCGCAGCTGCACGGTCGGCGCGGGACGCCCGTCCGGGCCGGTGCCCGCCGCCCGCACCACCGGCTGCCACGCCTGCGGCCGGCCGGTCGCGACGGTGATCCACGCGCCGGTCGCCATCGCCCGCAGCGCGATCTGCCGCGCCAGGTACAGGCCGCCGACCACGACCATGCGGGTCGGCGCGGACCGCAGCACCGAGATGGTCAGCGGCTCGCCCTGCAGGCCCGAGCCCAGCACCATGCCGCCGCGGTCGCCCGACGGGCTGACCACGTCCAGCAGCTGCGGCGCGACCAGGAACTCCGGCGCGACGCCGCGGCCCTGGCCGGTGTCCAGCAGACGGCTGTTGCTCACGCGACACCTCCGAGCGGCAGGGTGGCGGCCAGGCCCGCGACCTGGAGCCCGTTCAACGGGGTCAGGGTGATGTCCAGCTTGTCCGCCAACGCCTTGAGCCGGTCGTCCGCGCGGTCCAGCTCGGCCGGCGTCCGGGCGGACACCCGCACCAGGCCGCGCAGGCCGACCTGGCCCTGCTCGCTGCTCGGCGAGATCGTCATGGACAGCGTCGAGGACAGCGCCCGCACGCCGGTCAGCGCGTTCAGGTTGTTGCGCATGCCCTTCGCGGGCCAGCCGGTGATCGCGTAGGACGCGTGGCCGACGCCGCCCGCGGTGACGCCGCCCCACTTCTCGCGCAGCGACACCGGGTTGTTCGTGCCCGCCACGGAGGTCAGCTCGGCGGCGGAGATGCCGGCGCGGATCAGCTCGTCGGAGTCCAGCGGGCGGATCGTCACGCCGGCGGACTCCAGGGCATTGCGGACGCGGGACAGCGCGCCGATCAGCGCCCGGTGCGCGCCGACGACGCCGCCGCCGCGCTCCCGGATCGCCGCCGCGCACCGCTTCGGGTCCAGCCGCACCGCGATCCACGTGGTGCGCCGGGCCGCCGCGGGCAGCGGGCCGAGCACCTCCATGTAGGAGTTGAGGGCCGGGGAGTTCGCGGGCAGCGCCGCGGAACCGGGGTAGCAGTGCCAGATCACCGAGATGGCGTCCAGCACCACGCCGCGGTCCTCCAGGCACGGCGCGAGCGCGCCCAGCGGCAGCGACGGCGCGGTGCCCACGGCGTTGATCAGGCCGGGCGCCGGGTCGACCAGCAGCACCGCCGTCCACGCGCCCTGGTGCCACGCCAGGCCCAGCGGCCGGCGCTCGTGGTCGGTGCCCTTGGCCACCACCAGGTCCGGCACGGCCAGGCGCAGCAGCGCCACGCGCGGGTCGTCCGAGCCGATGACCGAGGCCTCTTCCTCCGACGGCGGCTTCATCTCCACCGGGCCGCCGCGCTTGGCGGAGCGGCTGTGCGAGCGGAGGTTGTAGCGCACGACGAGGCCGATCCACTGGGTCAGCCAGCGGCCACGCGACCGGGTGAACGCGAGGATCAGCGCGATCAGCACGATCCCCCCCGCCGTGTAGAGCAGGGCGGGGGCGATCTCGTCACCGGTCGTGCCGACCGCGAGCAGGATCAGGCCGACGGCGACGCCGACTTCGAGGACAACCAGGTTGGCGACCGGCAGCGCGCCGAGGCTCGCCCCGGTCGCGCGCCGACGTGCCCGGAGCAGGGCGGCGCGCACGCCGCCGCCCGGTGGCTGCGCGGGACCGCCGGGGCCACCAGGGCCGCCGGGGCCGCCCTGCGGGCGGGCCGTGGCAGGGTGCGGTTGACCCGGATGTGGGGTGGTCACGGACATCCGATCTGGTTCTCTTTCCCGTCGGCGTTCGGCGGGTGGACCGACCGGGTCTGACCAACCCGCACACGCGCCACCCGCCGTCCGGCTATCGTGCAGACCGTACCGCGACTGGGAGAGCAGCGAGCCGAGAATGGCATCAACACCCACCACCAAGTCACAGGTCCAGGCCTACCGCTTCGTGCTGCGCAGGATGCAGTCCGCCCTGGTGCGCAGAGACGCGGTGATGCTGCACGACCCGATGCGCACGCACTCGCGTGCCACCGCTGTGGGTGTGATCCTCGGCGTGATCGGGCTCATCGGCTTCCTCGTGTTCGGCTTCTTCTCGCCGGACCCGCGGCTCGACGACGAGACGCAGATCGCCATCTCGAAGGAGACGGGCCAGGTCTACGTCGTCCGGCAGGGCGGCACGAAGCAGCTGATCCCGATGACCAACCTGGCCTCCGCCCGACTGCTGATCCTCAACCAGTCGAACCCGGACAAGGCGCAGCAGATCGGCGGCGGTGACGCCCAGGCGGGCCAGGTCAACGCGGCGCCGCAGGTCGCGGGCGGCGAGCCGAAGCTGGTCAGCGAGAAGGCCCTGGCGAAGCTGCCCAAGGGCCGGCTCACCGGCATCCCGGACGGCCCGGACGTCCTGCCCGCCAAGCCGGAGGACCGGATCGGCGCGGAGTGGTCGGTGTGCGACACGCTCGACCTCGACGAGTCGCTGAACAACCCGACGTCGAAGAACAAGTTCGAGACGACGGTCATCGCCGGCATGAGCGGCGGTTCGCTGCTGGACGGCAACAAGGCGCTGCTGGTCAAGGCGGGCACCGACGACAAGCAGGCCTACCTGATCTACAAGGCCCCGGTGAACTCGAAGATCACCTCGACGTCGACCGTGCGGGCCAAGGTGGACCTGACCGACCCGCAGGTGCAGAACGCGCTGAACCTCAAGGGCAAGACGGTCCGCGCGGTCAGCGCCGGCCTGCTCAACGCCATCCCCGAGGCCAAGCCGCTGGAAGCGCCGAAGATCACCGGCGCCGGCGAGAACGTGACCTACCTCCAGGGCGTGCCGGGCCTGAAGGTCGGCCACGTGATCGAGGTCGAGCGCACCGGCGCGGACTCCGAGTTCTACGTGGCGCTCAAGGACGGCCTGCAGAAGATCAGCCGCGCGGCCGGCGACCTGATCCGCGCCGACAACGAGCAGGGCGCGCCGAAGGTCGTCAACATCGCGAAGATCGACACCAAGGAGCCGGCCGAGAAGCTGGACTTCCTGGACTACCCGGCCGAGGTGCCGGACGTGCTGGAGCCCAACCAGAACAACCGGGTCGTGTGCCTGGGCTGGCGGGCGGAGAACGTCAACGCGGACAACCGGTCGCAGCACACCCAGGTGACCATCGCGCCGTCCCTGCCCGTGCCGACCGACGCGGTCGCGGTGAACATCAACCAGGTCGGCGCGACCGGCGAGGCCGTGAGCAAGTTCATCATGGCGCCGGGCAAGTCGGCGGTGGTGCGCGCCGCGACGTCCACGCAGGACTTCAGGAGCGGCCCGATCCACCTGATCACCGGTCGTGGCGTGAAGTACGGCATCCCGGACACGCTGATCGCGGGCGCGCTGGGGCTGGGCGACCAGTTCGTGCCGGGCCCGGAGTCGATCCTGCGGTTGTTGCCCAACGGTCCGCAGTTGAACCGCAACGACGCCATCCGGAGCTGGGACTCGATCCCGGTCCCG
Source organism: Saccharothrix sp. NPDC042600 (assembly GCF_040647305.1). NCBI lineage: Bacteria > Bacillati > Actinomycetota > Actinomycetes > Pseudonocardiales > Pseudonocardiaceae > Saccharothrix > Saccharothrix sp. NPDC042600. Next base: position 66,275 of record NZ_JBEZBW010000008.1, read on the forward strand.
AAGAACGTCGGCTTGCTGCCCGAGGAGCAGGCCAAGAAGGCGTCCGGCGGCTGAGCGGTGCCGGACGGCGCGCCGCCGGCGGGCTTCGGCGAGCCGCCGGCGGGCTTCGGCGAGCCGCTGGTGGCGGGCTGGGCCCTTCGGCGGAACCCGGGGGCGTCGGGGACCGTCACACCTGACGCTTGAGGGAGGTGTTCGGGTGTACGAGGCACCACGTCCCCCGGTCGCGGGGTCCGGCAAGGTCAGCGTCGACGCGCGCTGGGTCGAGTTGTACGCGCAGCGCGTGGACGAGGCGGCGGAGGAGTTGGCGCGGGCGCGGGATCGGTTGCGGTCCGCCCCGGTGCGACCGCACAGCTTCGGCGAGCTGGGCAAGACCCTGCGCACCTCCGAGGCCTACACCCGCGCGGCCGGGATGCTGAACCAGCAGCTCGACCGCGCCTGCGAGGTGCTGTCGGCCGCGTCCAAGGGGCTGCACGCGGTGGCCGAGCACTACGGCGGCCAGGAGGACGAGGCCGCCGCGCTGATCAAGAAGGCGCACCGCCGCCTGGAGGACTCGCGATGAGGGGCAAGGACGGCCGGCAACTGGTCGCCGAGGTCGGCGCCGAACTGGACTACCTGGCCGGCATCAGCCGCCGGCTCGGGTTGCAGGACCTGGTGGCGGACTACTTCGAGCCCGTCGTCGGGTCCTGGAACGACCTGCACGAGGAGGCCGAGCGCTGGCGCGCGGCGGGCCTCGTCGCCGAGCACGTGACCCGCGACCTGACCAAGCCGCTGGGCAAGCTCGACTCCGCGTGGCAGGGCCGGGACGCCGAGTCCTTCGTGGCGCACATGCAGTCCGTGGGCCTGGCCGGGCACGACATGTCCGACGCCATGCACGCCATGGGCGACGCCCTCGACCAGACCGCCGACGGCATCCGCGGCATCGTCGAGGACATGGCGCGCGTGTACGCCGAGGCCGCCGACACGGTGTCCGGCGCGGCGGCGCTGCCGTTGGACGGCGACCGGCGCGTGGTCGAGGTGCTGGACGAGCTGCGGGACCCGGCCAAGGAGCTCTACGAGTCGGTCCGGGACATCCTGGAGGCGTTCCTGCGGCTGTGCGACGGGGTGTCCGGCGAGAACTCCGACTTCGCCGACGTGAAGATGGAGCACAAGTACCCCGAGAAGGACTGGACGTTCAGCGAGCCCAAGAAGGCGACCGCGCCGCCCGCAGGCGGCGGGGGCGCCGCCGCGCCGCCCGCCGCGACCGAGCCCGCCAAGGCCGGTGGCGGTGGCGTGGGTGGCGGTGGCGTCGGTGGTGGGGGCGTCGGTGGCGGTGGCGTCGGCGGAGGTGGCGGTGTGCCCGGTGGCGGTCTCCCGGGTGGGTCGCCGGCCGAGCGGCTGGGCTCCGGCGGGTACACGACCGTGCAGGAACCCCGCACGTCCGAGGCGGGTCCGGCCCCGGCGGCGGCTGCGGCGTCCGGTGGTGGCCGCGGCGGTGCGCCCGCCGGCGCGGGCATGGGCATGATGGGCGGCGGCATGATGGGCGGCATGGGCGCCGGCGGCCAGCAGGGCGGTGACAAGGAGCACAAGTCGAAGTTCCGGATCACCGGCACCACCGAGGAGTTGCTCGGCAAGCCCAAGAAGACCGCTCCCCAGGTGCTCGGCGAGGACTGAGGACCCCGAGGACCGGGTCCCCGAGACGGCGAAAGGGCCGCTCCCACGACGGGAGCGGCCCTTTCGACTTCGGTCAGAGCACCGAGCGCTTCACCGGGACGGCCGCCTTGCGGGCCCGGTTGCGGTTCACCGTGTGGACGATGAACAGGGTCAGCAGGAGCAGGCCCACGCCGCCGCCCGTGCCGGACAGGGCCACGATCAGCGGCGTCGGGTCCGGCGGGTTCAGCGGGTCGAGGTTGGTCAGCACCTGGGACGGCTGGACCGGCTTGAAGTCCTTGCGCTCCGACGGGAGCTCCGCGGTCAGGGCCGCCACCGGGTTGATCATGCCCGCGCCGACCTTGTTGTCCCGGCCGCCCGGGTTGCCCGGGTGCTGGGCGGTCGCCTTGATGCGGTCCATGACCTGCTTGGCGCTCAGGTCCGGGAACCGCTCGCGGACCAGGGCCACCACGCCGGCCACGTACGGCGCGGCGAAGCTGGTGCCCTGGATGCGGGTCGGCCCGCTGGGACCCTCGCTGGAGTTGGTCAGGCCCTGGCCGCGCGGGTCCAGGGTGACGATGTCCTCGCCCGGCGCCGCGACGCTGACCCACGGGCCCCACACGGAGAACGACGACACGTTGCCGGTCTGGCCCACCGAGGCCACCGACAGGACGTTGTCGGCGTACCACGGCGGCGAGGCGACGATGTTGACGTTGTTGGGGTCCTCGTTGTCGTTCTGGAGGGAGCAGCCGTCCTTCTGGGTGAAGTTGCCGGCCGCGGTGACGATCACGACCTGCTTCTCGTTGACCGCCCAGTCGATCGCGGCCTGCAGCTCGCGTTCCTGCTGGCTGGGCTCCTGGGGCTGGGCGCAGGAGGTCAGCGAGATGTTGATGACCTTCGCGCCCTTCTCGGCGGCCACCACGATGGCCTTCGCGAGGGTGCCCACCTTGCCCGCCGAGTCGCGGTTCTGGCTCTTGTCGGTCGGGTGCTCGAACTTGAAGTTGCTGCTGGTGTGCCGGATGGCGAGGACCTCCGCCTCCGGCGCGGCGCCCACGAACCCGGTCTCGTCGTCCCGGCTCGCCGCCGCGACGCCCGCCACCTCGGTGCCGTGGCCGTCGCAGTCGTCCACGCCGTTCTTCTCGGTCTCGACGTAGTCGCCGGTCGGGGTGACCCGGCCCTTCAGGCGCGGGTGCTCGTTGACGCCGGTGTCGATGATCGCGATCTTGACGTCCTTGCCGGTGGCGAACCGGTGCGCCTCCTCCAGGCGCAGCTGCATCTGGCCCCACGGCCGGTTCGGGATCGTCTTGTTCCCGGTGTTGGAGGCGATGCAGATGTTCTTCTGGGTGTAGGGGACGTCCTCGACGGGCGGCTCGAACGCCGGGCGCAGGCTCCGGTCCACCGGGGGCGGCACGGAGTTCGGCCGGGTCGGGGCGGGCGTGGTCGTCGGCTGGGCGATCGCGCCGGGGGTGGTGACCAGGGTCAGCGCCACGGCCACCGCGGCGGCGGACTTCCGAGTCGTCGTCCGCATGGCTCAGGCCGGGATCAGCTGGCGCATGGCGACGTACAGGTCCATCACGGCCAGCGCGAGCGGCAGCACGATCGCGATCAGGATCGCCTCCAGCACGTCCACCGTGCGGCGCAGCACCGGCGAGAACTTCTGGCCGGGGAAGATGACGCCGAGCACCAGGGCCGCCGCGCCGACCAGCACCAGCGTGCCGAACACGAACAGCAGCCGGTTGTCCAGCGAGGACTGCACGAGCCAGCCCAGCAGCACGCCGGCCGCCGCCACCATGCCGCTGACCAGCAGCGCCACCGCCTGCGCGCCGTTGGCGTAGGCCCGGCCGCGCAGCATCAGCACCAGGGCCACCGTGACCGCGAGCATCGGACCCCAGATGGTGCCGTCGCCGGCGGCGATCACCGCGAACACCGCGGCGGTGCCGCCGCAGCCGATGATCATGCCGGTCAGGTACTCGTGGGCGTTCGCGGTGCGCCGCTCGATCACCGCGTACTCGGGGAAGCCGGTGTCCTCCTTGAGGTCCTCGGCACTGCCCGGCACGGTCGGCAGCGGCAGCTTGGCCAGCTGGATGGTCAACCGGGGCAGCGCGGACAGCGCCGCCAGGGACACCGCCGCGGTCGCCGCCGCGATTCCCACGATCGGGTGGTCCACGAAGATGCCGATGAGGAACGCGAGGCCGCTCAGCGCGCCCGCCGTGGCCGCCGCGATGAACACGGTGATGCCGCGGCCGATCAGCAGGATCGCCGCGCTGGCGAAGATCAGCACCAGGACGCTGGCCAGCAGCAGGTTGGGCCGGCCGATCGCGCCCGGGACGGTGTAGAGGCCCGCCACGTACGCCATGGGCAGCCCGCCCGCGCTCGCGATCAGGACGCCGGTGCCGACCGCGTTGTAGGAGCGGGAGATGACCGCGCCCGCGGCCAGCGCCACGATCGCCATCGCGCCCGCGCAGATCGCCGGCCACAGGCTCGGGCCGCCCGCCAGCGGGCCGGACAGCAGCACCGCGACGGCCGCCGCGATCAGCGCCAGCGCGCCCGCGATGTGGCCGTACTTGCGCGCGGTGTCCTTGGTCCACGGCCGGAAGCTGTCCGGGTCCGACTCGGCGATCGCGTCGACCACGTCGTCGTACAGCGGCGGCGGCGGGTTCTCGTTGCGCTTGCGCAGCTGGAGCAGCTCGCCGTCCACGACGCCCAGCGAGGCCAGCGTGCGGCTCGGGTCGAGCGGGCTGTCGCCCAGCTTCGCCAACGCCCACCCGCCGTGTCGCACGCCACCGTCCGGAGTGGCCTCCTTGGCCATGTCCAGCAGCATCGGCAGCAGGTCGGCCACCGCGACGTCGGCGGGGAGCGCGACGTCGATGCGCGTGCGCGGCGCAACCACCGTCACCCGGCTGAACACCGTCGTACCGGTCGCCACCAGGGCCCCCTAAGTCCTCTTGCGTGTCTGCGTGCCGCCCCGACCTTATTGGCTCGCTCGACGCGCCGGCCGGAGGGGCGGGACACAGTATGGCCGGAACGGGTGACCGGAGGAGGGCCGTTCCGGCGAACACGTGCGACGTGGATTTCCCGGACCCACCTTCGTGGCGGGTTCCGATGCGCCATAGTGTCGGGTGCGGCGCCCCCGCTCGTCGGCGCCCGCCGTGACCTGCCGGGTCGCGCACCCTGCGTGTTGGTTCGAGAGAGTGTGAAGAGGTGCCTGTTAGGTGAGCACGTTGCAGTTCAAGCGCACGGCACGCCTCGCTGCTCCCCGTCCGCCGGGCGGTGAGGTCCACCTCGAACCGCCGCCCGAGGTGCCCCGGATCATCCCCGGCAACATCATGATGAAGGCGATGCCGGCCGTCATGATCGTGTCGTCCGTCGGGATGATGGTCCTGATGTTCACGTACAGCAACAAGAACCCGGCCGCGATGATCATGCCCGGCATGATGATGATCTCGACCATCGGCATGATGGCGGGCGGCATGGGGTCCGGCAAGGGCCAGAAGAAGGCCGAGATGAACGAGGACCGCAAGGACTACCTGCGGTACCTCGGGCAGATGCGCGACCGGGCCCGCGAAGCCGCCAACGAGCAGCGCGCCGAGCGGGAGTGGGTGCACCCCGACCCGCAGATGCTGTGGTCGCTGGCCACCACCCGCCGCATGTGGGAGCGCCGGCAGAACGACCCCGACTTCTGCCACCTGCGCGCGGGCCGCGGCTCGCAGCGCCTGGCCACCCGGCTCGTGCCGCCGCAGACCGGCCCGGTCGAGGAGCTGGAGCCGATCGCCACGCTGGCGCTGCGCCGCTTCGTGCGCGCCCACTCGCTGGTGCCCGACCTGCCCATCTCGATCGCGCTGCGCGGCTTCGCCGCCGTCGGCCTGCTCGGCGAGACCGACGCCAAGCGCGGCCTCGCCCGCGCGCTGATCGCCCAGATGGCGACCTTCCACTCCCCGGACGACCTGCTCATCGCCGTCGTCACCACCGGCCGCACCAAGGCCGAGTGGGAGTGGATGAAGTGGCTGCCGCACGTGCAGCACCCGAACATCGTGGACGGCATCGGCCAGATGCGGATGATGGCCGGTTCACTGACCGAGGTCGAGCAGATGCTCGACGAGCAGCTGCGCGACCGCCAGCGGTTCACCCGCAACGCGCCGCCGCCGGCCGACCAGCCGCACATCGTGATCCTCATCGACGACGGCGACGTCACCCGCGAAGAGCAGATCATCCTGGAAGAGGGCCTGGTCGGCGTCACCCTGCTCGACCTGTCCGAGTCGCTGGGCAACCTGACCGCCCGGCGCGGCCTGCGCCTGGTCATCGAGGACGACAAGCTGGGCGCGCGCAGCGCCAGCGGCGTCGAGTGGTTCGGCGCGCCGGACTGGCTGTCCGTGGTCGAGGCCGAGGCGCTGGCGCGGCGGCTCGCGCCGTACCGGATCGGCGGCGTGGACGCGGGCGGCGGCGACGAGGACCCGCTGTCGATGTCCAACAACCCGCCGCTGATCGAGTTCCTGGGCCTACCCGGCGACCCGATGACCTTCGACGTGCAGCAGGCGTGGCGGCCCCGGCCGGTCCGCGACCGCTACCGCGTGCCGTTCGGCATCGGCGAGTTCGGCCAGCAGGTGGAGCTGGACATCAAGGAAGCGGCCATGGAGGGCATGGGCCCGCACGGCCTGTGCATCGGCGCGACCGGTTCCGGCAAGTCCGAGTTCCTGCGGACCCTGGTGCTGGGCCTGCTCGCCACGCACTCCTCGACGTCGCTCAACATGATCCTGGTCGACTTCAAGGGTGGCGCGACGTTCCTCGGCCTGGACAAGGCCCCGCACGTCGCCGCGACGATCACCAACCTGGCGGGCGACCTGACCCTGGTCGACCGCATGAAGGACGCCATCGCGGGCGAGGTCGCGCGGCGGCAGGAAGTCCTGGCCAAGGGCAACTACAAGAACGTGTGGGACTACGAGAAGGCACGTGAGAACGGCGCCGACCTCGACCCGCTGCCCGCGCTGTTCATCTGCATCGACGAGTTCTCCGAGATGCTGACGGCCAAGCCGGACTTCATCGACATCTTCCTCCAGATCGGCCGCGTCGGCCGGTCGCTCCAGATGCACATGCTGCTCGCGTCGCAGCGCCTGGAAGAGGGCAAGCTGCGCGGCCTGGACACGTTCCTCTCGTACCGGATCGGTCTGAAGACGTTCTCCGCCGCCGAGTCGCGCGCCGCCATCGGCGTGCCGGACGCCTACGAGCTGCCGCCCATCCCGGGTTCGGGCTACCTGGGCGTGCAGGGCGCGCCGCTGACCCGGTTCAAGGCGCTGTACGTGTCCGGCCCGTACCGGCCCGCCGGCATCCAGGTGGCCGGTCCGTCGGCCGTGGTGTCCAGCGACAAGCGGCCCCGGTTCTTCGTGCCGGACTACATCGAGATCCCCAAGGAGCCGGTCAAGCCGGTCGAACCGGTCAAGCAGGAGAAGGAGAAGGAGGACAGCAACGAGCCCAGCGAGCTGGAGGTCATCGTCGGCCGCCTGGTGGGCCAGGGCCCGCCGGCGCACGAGGTGTGGCTGCCGCCGCTGAACGAGCCCCCGTCGCTGGACACCCTCCTGCCGCCGCTGCAGACCACCGAGGACCGCGGCCTCACGCCGCCCGGGTTCTTCTCCAACGGCAAGCTCCAGGTGCCGCTGGGCGTGGTGGACAAGCCGTTCGAGCAGCGCCGCGACCTGCTGTGGGCGGACTTCTCCGGCGCGGCCGGCCACGGCGCGATCGTGGGCGGTCCGCAGTCGGGCAAGTCGATGATGCTGCGCACGATGATCACGTCGATGGCGTTGACGCACACCCCCGAGGAAGTGCAGTTCTACTGCCTCGACCTCGGTGGCGGCACGCTCGCGTCGCTGGAGAACCTGCCGCACGTCGGTGGCTTCGCGTCCCGTCTGGACGTGGACAAGGCCCGCCGCATGGTGGCCGAGCTGTCCGGCCTGATCTCCGAGCGCGAGGTCCGGTTCCGCGCGCAGGGCATCGACTCGATGGTCGAGTTCCGCAACCGCAAGCGGCGCGGCGAGATCCGCGACGACGACTTCGGTGACGCGTTCCTGGTCGTGGACGGCTGGATGAACTTCCGGCAGGAGTTCGAGGCGCTGGAGCCGCAGGTCCAGGCGCTGGCCGCGCAGGGTCTGTCGTTCGGCGTGCACGTGGTCGTGGCCGCGAACCGCTGGGCGGAGATCCGGCCCGCGATGAAGGACCTGTTGGCCACCCGCTTCGAGCTGCGCCTGGGTGACCCGAGCGAGTCGGACGTGGACCGCAAGGTCGCCGTCAACGTGCCGGCGGGTCGGCCGGGCCGCGGCCTGTCGCCGCAGAAGCTGCACTTCCTGACCGCGCTGCCGCGCATCGACGCGTCCTCGGACGCGGAGAACGTGGCGGCGGGCGTGCAGGACATGGTCGCGAAGGTCAACGCGGCCTGGCGCGGCCGGCGGGCCCCGCAGGTCCGGTTGCTGCCCGACCTGCTGCCGTACCCGGAGTTCATGGCCCAGGTCCAGCAGCTCAACCCCAACCGCGGCCACCTGGTGCCGATCGGTGTCAACGAGGACGAGCTGGCGCCGGTCTACCTGGACTTCGACGCCGACCCGCACTTCATGACCCTGGCCGACGGCGAGGCGGGCAAGACGAACATGCTGCGCACGATCGTGCGCGGCATCATGAGCAGCTACACCTCGCAAGAGGCGCTGATCATGCTGGTCGACTACCGCCGCACCATGCTGGGCCTGATCGACACCGACCACCTGTTGTCCTACGCCGTGTCGTCGGCCCAGCTGACCGACATGATCAAGGACGTGCGCGGCTCGATGGCGGGCCGGCTGCCCGGCCCGGACGTCACGCAGGAGCAGTTGAAGAACCGGTCGTGGTGGAAGGGCCCGGAGCTGTTCGTGATCGTCGACGACTACGACCTGGTCGCCCCGCAGGGAGCCCAGAACCCGCTGGCCCCGCTGGCGGAGTTCATCCCGCAGGCGAAGGACGTGGGCCTGCACATCGTGGCGGCGCGGCGCATGGGTGGCGCGTCGAGGGCGATGTACGACCCGATCCTGGGCAAGCTGAAGGAGATCTCGGCCCCGATCATGGTGGGCTCCGGCTCGAAGGAGGAGGGCGCGATCGTGGGCAACCTGAAGCCGTCGCCCCAGGCGCCGGGCCGGGGCACGCTGGTGACGCGGAAGTTCGGGCAGCAACGCATCCAGTTCGCCTGGATCCAGCCCGACTAGCCGGAACTGCGGAAGGGGCCACCTCTCGTGTGGGAGGTGGCCCCTTCGCTTTGCCTGCTCGACGCACGGCGGGTCGTCCCCCGCGTCCCCCGCGTCCCCGCGTCCGGACACGCCGGAAGGGGCCGCCCAGCGCGTGGGGCGGCCCCTTCCGGACACCTGCGGACCCGACCCGCGGACATCCGCACGGGGGAGCGCACGGACGTCCGCGGGTCGTGGTGGTCACCGGCGAGCACGTCGGAGCCCGGTACGTCACCCCCCTTGTTCGACGACGCACCCGAAACCCCGACTCCCCGGCCCGGGACCGCGGCACCCCCCGTGTTGCCGACCGCCGTCCCGACCCCGGAATCCGCCCCGCGGTGAACGCTGTCCACTGTGCCCGGTCCCGCTCACACTCGACTCACGCCGCCGGCCGATGCGCCGGGGGTGGGCGGGTGTGGCGGGGAGGTGGGACCCGGGGTCGGGGGTTCCAGGTCCCACCTCCGCGCACGTGATCAGTCCACGGGGTGCTTCCGGGCGATAGACCACCTCCTTCGGAGCGGGACCGACTTCGTCCCGCGTCGAATCGTGTCGGCCGGGCCTCACACCCCTGTCACGCGGACCTCACGCGCACCCCGGCGACCGGCCGTAAACTGTCCCCCGCTCGGAGGAGGGATATGAGGACTGCGTTCAAGGTGCTCGGTCCCCTCGCGGTGTGGCGCGACGGCGAGCCGGTGCCGGTGCCGGCGGGCCGGGCCCGGGTGCTCCTGGCGTCCCTGCTGCTCAGGGCCAACGAGACGGTCTCCGTGGACACCCTCGTGGAACGCCTGTGGGACGGCGCGCCGCCCAGCCCGCACCGCGCCCGCGCCACCCTCCAGATGGTGATGACCCGCCTGCGCCAAGCCCTCGGCGACGTGAACGTGGTGCGCACCACACCCGGCGGCTACGTCGCCGACGTCGGCCCCGGCGAGTTGGACCTGCACGTCTTCCGCACCCTCACCGAGCAGGGCCGGTTCGCCGACGCCCTCGCGCTCTACCGGGGCGAGCCGCTGTCGGACGTGCGCTCCGACGTCCTGCACGCCGAGGAGGTCGAGCCGCTGCTGGAGGAGCGCCTGACCGTCCTCGAACGCCGCATCGACGCCGACCTGGACGCGGGCCGCTCCGCCGAGCTGGTCGCCGAGCTGCGCGCGCTGACCACCCGCCACCCGTTGCGCGAGCGGTTCTGGGGCCAGTTGATGCTCGCCCTGTCCCGCTCCGGCCGGCAGGCCGACGCGCTGGCCACCTACCGCTCGGTGACCCGGCTGCTGGACGAGGAGCTGGGCGTCCCGCCGGGACCGGAGCTGCGCGAGGTCCACCAGGCGGTGCTGTCCGGCGCGTCGCACGCCCCGGCGTGGCCGCTGCCCCGCCAGTTGCCGCCGGACATCGCGGACTTCGTCGGCCGCGAGGACCTGCACCGCGACGTGACCGCCGTGTTCAGCCCCGCGTCGGCCACCGCCGTGCCGATCGCCGTGGTGACCGGCCCGCCGGGGTCCGGCAAGAGCGCCCTGACCGTCCACATCGCGCACCGCCTGAGCGACCGGTTCCCCGACGGCCAGCTGTTCGTGCGCCTCGGCGACGGCACGCACCGCCCGCGCGACACCGGCGAGGTGCTGGCCGAGCTGCTCACCGGCGTGGGCGTCGGCCTGGCGTCGATCCCCGAGGACGTCGAGGCGCGCGCGGCGGCGTTCCGGTCCCGCATCGCCGGGCGCGCGGTGCTGCTGGTGCTCGACGGCGCGGCCGACGTGGACCAGGTGCGCCTGCTGCTGCCCGGCGGCGCGCGGTGCGCGGTCCTGGTGAGCAGCCGCCGGCACCTGACCGGCCTGCCGGGCGGCCGCGTGCTGCGCCTGGGCCCGCTCGACCACGACGACGCCCTGCGCCTGCTGTCCGGGATCATCGGCGCCGACCGCGTCCACCGCGAACGCGAGGCGGCGGACGCGGTCGTCGAGGCCACCGGCGGCCTGCCGCTCGCGCTGCGCATCGTCGGCGCCCGCCTGGCCACCCGCCCGAGCCTGCCGCTGAACGCGCTCGCGGTCCGCCTGTCCGACGAACGCCGCCGCCTGGACGAGCTGTCCACGGCGGACATGGAGGTCCGCGCCGGGTTCGAGCTGAGCTACGCCGCGCTGGACGACCACGTGGCGGTCGCGTTCCGCAGGCTGGGACTGCTCGGCCCGGTGGACTTCGCGGCCTGGTCGGTCTCCGTCCTGACCGACGGCGACGGCGAACGCCTGGTCGAGCACCTGGTCAACGCCAACCTCCTCCAGGAGGCGGGTGTCGACGCGACCGGCGAACCCCGCTACCGCCTGCACGACCTGCTGGCCGTGTACGCGGCGGAACTGGCCGCCCGGGACGACCCGACCGGGAACCGCGACCGCCTGCGCCGCCACGCCGAGGCCCTGCTCCTGCTCGCCGACAAGGCGCAGCACGACACCCGCGTCTACGTGGACATGCTGCCCATGCGGCCGGTCCACGTCGAGGAGCCCGCACTCGCCCACGACGCCGAACGCCTCACCCGCGGCGGCGCGGCGTGGCTGGTGTCCGAGCAGCGGCAGGTCGTCCGCGCCGTCGAGGTCGCCGCGGCCGAGGGCTGGCCGGACATCGCCGCCGACCTGGCCGACCGCGCCAGCCACCTGGACCTGGACGTGTTCATCGGCAGCGCCGGCATGGCCCGCCTGCACGCGTTGTCCAGCGCGAGCGCCCACGCGGCCGGCGACACGAACCTGGCTCTGCGCATGGAGCACCACCGCCTGAGCGAGGCCGCGAAGGACGTCGTGGACGAGGCCCTCATCGAGGACTTCCGCACGTGCGCCGAGGGCCTGGAGGAGATCGGCGACACCCTCACCCTGGCCTGCCACCTGGCCACGTGGGCGTACTACCAGTCGGTCTTCGACGGCAAGCCCGCCGTGGACCTGGCCGAGCGCGCCGCGACCCTGGCCCGCGAGACGGGCGACGACAGCGTCTACCTCTCCGCCCTGCGCGAGCACGCGTCGATGGTGGCGTGGAGCGGTCGCATGTCCGACGCCCTCCCGCTCTTCGAGGAAGCCGTCACCCTCAGCCGAACCCAACCGGACGCGCTCTCGGAGGCCCAGGTCAGCCACCGGATCTCGATGTACGCCCTGCGCAACGGAGACCTGGCCCTGGCGGCCGAGACGTCCCGCCGGACCCTGGCCCTGCTGGAAGGCGCCCAAGACCTCCGCGCGACGGCGTACGTGGTCAGCCACGCGTCCCGAGTGGACGCCGCGCTCGGCAACCACGACAGCGCCGTGGAACGCGCCCAACGCGCCTACGAGATCTTCACCGGCTTGGCGGAAGGCATCGGCTCCGCCACCGCGGCGGCCAACGTCGGCGAGAGCTACCTCGCCGCCGGCCGCCCGGCCGAAGCCGTGGCCTTCCTGGAGGAAGCGATACCGACCCACGAGGGCGTCGGCGCGTCCGAGGCGCTGGAACGCATGGCGGAAGCCCTGGCCAAGGCACGCCGGGCCCTGCGACCGAACTGAGCACCACCATCAACACCAGGGGGGAAGTTGATGACCGCGGAGCCCGAGGCGCCCCGTCCGCCGGCGGTCCGGAGCGAAACTGTCCACAGTGGACCGTCGTGGGACCGGGCCGGCTGGAGGACGTCGCCGGATCCGCTGTGAGCGCGCCACGGCGGTGGCGCAACTCCGGGTAGTGGTGCCGCGTCCCGTGTACGGGTCTCGGCCAGGGGGGAAGGGGTGGCATGACGACCGAATTCCGGGTTCTCGGACCGGTGGAGGTGTGGCAGGAGGGGCGGCTCGTCCCCCTCCCGGCCGGGCGGACGCAGGTGCTGCTGGCGGCGCTGTTGTTGCGCTCGGACCAGGTCGTGCCGGTCGAGGACCTGGTCAGCCGGGTGTGGGGCGAGGACGAGGCGGACAGCCGGAGGACGCGGGGCGCTCTCTACATGCTGGTCGCGCGCCTCCGCCAGGCGTTGGGCGACGCCAACGTCGTGCGGACGACCACGAACGGCTACCGCGCCGAGGTGCCGCCCGGCGCGTTGGACCTCGACCGGTTCCGCGACCTCGCCGCCCGGGACCGCTACGCGGAAGCGCTGGCGCTGTGGCGGGGCGCGCCGCTGGAAGGGCTGCCGGTGACCGCGCGGTTGGCGGTGGACGTCGCCGCGTTGGCGGAGGAGCGCGAGTTCGTGCTGGAACGCCGCATCGCGGCCGACCTGGCGGCGGGCCGCGCCGCGGACCTCGTGGTCGAGCTGCGCGAGCTGATCCGGCAGAACCCGTTGCGGGAACCCCTGTGGGGCCACCTCATGGTCGCCCTGCACCAGTCCGGCCGCGAGGCCGAAGCGCTCGCGGCGTACGGCGAGTTGAGGTCCCTGGTCGCCGAGGAGCTCGGCATGGACCCGAGCCCGAACATCCAGCGGGTCCACCGGGAGCTGCTGGCGGCGGCGCCGCGCGACGACCGCTCCGCCGTGCCGAGGCAGCTCCCGCTGCCGAACCGGTTCTTCGTGGGGCGCGTGGCCGAGCGCCGCCGGCTGCTCGACCTGGTGGACGCGGCGGCCGGCGACGGCGCGCCGGTGATCGCCACGATCAACGGCACGCCCGGGGTCGGCAAGACCGCGCTCGCCGTCCAGTGGGCGCACGAGGTCGCGGACCGCTTCCCGGACGGGCAGGTGTACGTGAACCTGCGCGGTTTCGACGAGGTGGCGGAGCCGATGCACCCGGCCGAGGCGGTCCGCGGGTTCCTCGACGCCCTGGGCGTGGCGCCGGACCGCATCCCCGCCGACCCGGACGCGCAGGCGGGGCTGTGGCGGGGGTTGCTCGCCGAGCGGCGGGTCTGCGTCGTGCTGGACAACGCCCGGGACAGCGAGCACGTGCGCCCCCTGTTACCCGGCGGCGGCGGATCCCTCGTGCTGATCACCAGCCGCAACGACCTGACCGGTCTGGTCGCCCGCGAGGGCGCGTGGCCGCTGTCCCTCGACCTGCTCGACGGGGACGACGCGCACGCGCTGCTCACCAGGCAGGTCGGCGCGGCGCGGCTCGCCGCGGAGCCGGAGGCGGTGCGGCGCCTCCTCGCGCAGTGCGGCGGACTGCCGCTGGCGCTGGCGATCGTCGGCGCACGCGCCGCGGTGCAACCGGACCTGCCGCTGCGCACGCTCGCCGACGAACTCGCGGACGAGCGCACCAGGCTCAGCGCCCTGGAGACCGGCGACGAGGTGACCAGCGTGCGCGCGGTCTTCTCGTGGTCGTGCCGCCACATGACCGACGCCACCGCGCGGGTGTTCCGCCTGCTCGGACTGCACCCCGGGCCGCACGTCACCACCGCGTCGGCGGCGAGCCTCGCGGCGGTGGACCCCGTGACCGCCCGCCACACCCTCCGCGAGTTGGTGCGCGCCCGGCTGCTCGTCCAACGCGCGCTGGACCGCTTCGACCTCCACGACCTCATCCGGTTGTACGCGGCCGACGAGGCCCGGGCCCACCTCACGCCGGACGAGCGCCACGCCGCGACGCACCGCCTGCTCGACCACTTCGTGCGGTCCGCCGACAACGCGGACCGGCGCCTGTACCCCCAACGCGACCCCGTCCGGCTCGTGCCCGCCCTGCCGGGCGCCGTGGTGGACGAGTTCCCGGACCACCAGGCCGCGCTGGCGTGGTTCACCGCCGAGCACCTCGTCCTCGTGGCGGCGGTCGCGAAGGCCGGCGAGGCCGGGTTCGACCGGCACGCCTGGCAGTTGGCGTGGACCTGCGCCACCTACTTCCAGCGCCGGGGCCACTGGCGCGACCAGTTGGCCACCAACCGGATCGCGCTGGCGGCCGGTCTCCGCCTGGGCAGTCGCGACGCGCAGGTGCGCGCACACCGCAACATCGGGCACGCCGGCCTGGTGATGCGGATGCTCGACGACGCCGAACACCACTACCGGCGCGCGCACGCGCTGTCGGTCGAGCTGGGCGACGCCTTCGGCCAGGGTCGCGCGTTGCGCGGGGCCGCGGCGGTGCACGAGTTCCAGGGGCGGTACCGCGAGTCCCTGGAGGAGTCCGAGCGGGCGCTGGAACTGTTCCGCTCGGCCGGTGACCGCCCCGCGGTGGCGGGCGCGTTGAACGCGGTGGGCTGGTACCACACGCTGCTGGGCGACCACCAGGCCGCGTTCGACCACTGCGCACAGGCCCTCGCCGTCTTCCGGCAGTTGGACGACCGGTTCGGCATGGCCAACACGCTGGACAGCCAGGGGCACGCCCTCCACCACTCCGGCCGGCTGGAAGAGGCGGTGGCCGCCTTCCGCGAGGCCGTCGTCCTGTGGCGGGAAACCGGCGTGCGTCCCGAGGAGGCGCGGACCATGCTCAGGCTGGCCCGTGCCGAACGGGACCTCGGCCTGCTCGACACGGCCCTCGCGACGCTGCGGCGGTCGCACGCGATATTCACCGAGATCGGTTACGCCGAGGCCGAACCGACGGCGAAGACGATCGAGGAGTGGTCGGAGGAGGGGCGTCGCCCCTGACCCGAGCGGAGGCGAACGCGAGGCTGATGGCAGTCGAATTCCGCCTGCTCGGCATGCTGGAGGTGCGGTACCGGGGCGAGGTGGTCCCGACACCCGCCGGCAAGGCCCGAGACCTCCTGGCCGCCCTGCTGCTCCGGGCGAACGCCGTCCGCGGCGTCGACGAGCTGGTGGAGCTGCTCTGGGCGCCCGGGCACGCGAACCCGGAACGTTCCCGCGCCACGCTGCACATGGTCGTGGCCAGGCTGCGCCGCTCGCTCGGCGCGGCGAACGTGGTGCGGACCGCGCCGGGCGGGTACGTGGCCGAAGTCCAGGCGGACAGCGTGGACCTGCTCCGGTTCCGGGCGCTGACCGCGGCCGGCCGGTACCACGAGGCCCTCGCCCTGTGGCGCGGGGCGCCGCTGCCCGACGTGCGCGCCGACGCGCTGCGGCTGGCCGAGATCGCGCCGCTGGTGGAGGAGCACCTGACCGTGCTGGAGCGGCGCATCGACGCGGACCTGGACCGCGGCGCGGCCGGCGGGCTCGTCGCGGAACTGCGGTCGCTCACGCGGCAGCACCCGCTGCGGGAGCGGTTCTGGTGGCAGTTGGTGCTCGCGCTGTACCGGTCCGACCGCCAGGCCGACGCGCTCGCGGCCTACCGCGAAGCGCGCCGGGTGTTGCTGGCCGAGCTGGGGGTGGAGCCCTCGGAGCCGTTGCGGCGGCTGCACGACCGCATCCTGGCCGCCGAACCGGCCCCGGTCGCGCCGGTGGAGGACCGCCGCCCCGTCGTCGTCCCGCACGCGCTCCCGGGCCGCAACCCGCACTTCGTGGGCCGGGACGCCGAGCTGGCCGCGTTGTCGACGCTGCTCGACGACGACGCGCACGGCCCGTCGACGGCGGTGGTGACCGGCGCGCCGGGCGTCGGCAAGACCGCGCTCGCCGGCCACTGGGCGAACCTGGTGGCCGAGCGGTTCCCCGGTGGCCGGGTGCACGTCGATCTCCGCGGGTTCGACCCGACCGGGCGACCGGCCGCGACCGGGGAGGCGTTCCGGGCGGTCCTGGGCGCGTTCGGCCTCGACGGGGAGCACGTGCCCGCCGACCCGGGAGCGCTGGCGGCGCGGTACCGGGACGTCCTGCGAGGGCGTCGGGCGCTGCTGGTCCTGGACAACGCCCGCGACGAGGACCAGGTCCGGCCGTTGCTCCCGCGCGGTCCGGGCTGCCGCGTCGTGGTGACCAGCCGCGACCGGCTGACCGGCCTGACACCGCCGGGTGGGGCGGTGCGGGTGTCGCTCGACCTCCTCGGCCCCGCCGAGGCGCGGGCGCTGCTCGTCCGCCGGCTCCGCGCGGACCGGCGGGCCGACCCGGCGATCGGGGAGCTGGCGGACCACTGCGCCGGCCTGCCCCTCGCCCTCTCGATCGTCGCCGCCCGTGCGGGCACCCACCCGCACACGCCGCTGCGGGCCATCGCCGACGAGCTGTCCGCGCCGTCCACCCGGCTGGACTACCTGGACGCCGGCGAACCGGACGTCAGCGTGCGGGACGCGTTCTCCTGGTCCTACCGGCTGCTCGGCCCGCGCGCGGCGAAGGTGTTCCGCGTCATCGGCTCCCGGGGTGGCGAGGAGCTGTCGCCGTCCGCCGCGGCGGCGCTCGCCGGGATGTCGGAGCAGGAGGCCTCGACGGCCCTCCACGAGCTGCGGCGCGCGCACCTGCTGGCGGAACCCCGCCCGGGCCGGTTCTCCCTGGACGACCTGATGCGGTGCTACGCGGTCGAGCGGGCACTGGCCGAGGGGGACCCGGTCGACCGCGGCGCCGGGTGACGCGGATCGCAGGACCCGCCGCGGTGGATCGCCGAGCCGCCGTATCCGTCGTCCCGATGACCGGTCCGGTAAGAATGTGGGGCCTGCCGGCCTCGCAGGGACGAGGGGATGACCGATGAGCTTGCGCGTTGCGGTCGACTTCGGCACGTCCAGCACCTGCGTGGCGATCTCGGTCGACAACCGGGAGCCGCAGGTCGTGGTGGTGGACGGCCAGCCGATCGTGCCCTCCGCCGTGTTCGCCGCCGCGGACGGGACGCTGTTCGTCGGGCAGGAGGCGGAGCGGCAGGCGGCCGTGGACCCCGCCCGGTACGAGCCCCACCCCAAGCGCCGGGTCGACGAGGGTGAGCTGCTGCTCGGGACCTCCGTGTTGCCCGTCGTGGACGTCGTGCGGGCGGTGTTGACGCGGGCGGTGGGTGAAGCTCGGCACGTGGCCGGTGGTGCGCGGGTCGATCTCCTCGTGCTGACCCACCCCGCGGACTGGGGCGCGATCCGGACCCGGGTGTTGTTGCAGGCCGCGCGCGGGTTGGGCCAGGAGGTCCGGCTGGTGCCGGAGCCGGTCGCGGCGGCCGTGTTCCACTCGGCCACCCACGCGATCGCCGAGGGTTCCGCCCTGGCGGTGCTCGACCTGGGTGGCGGCACGGTGGACGCCAGTGTCGTGGCGCGCTCCGGCGGGACGTTCCGGGTGCTGGCCACCAAGGGTGATCCGAGCTTCGGCGGCGCGGACATCGACCAGGCGTTGTTGGAGCACATCGGGACGTTGGTCGGGCCGGGGGACCCGGAGGCCTGGCGGCAGCTCGTCGAGGGTCGCGAGATGGCCGACCGGCGCAAGCGGCGGGTGCTGCGGCAGGACGTTCGCGGCGCCAAGGAGACGTTGTCGCGGCACTCGTACACCGATGTGCCGATGCCGCCACCCTTCCCGGACGCCCATGTCACGCGGGCCGACCTTGAGCGGTTGGTCGACGGGCCGTTGCAGCGGGCCGCCGCCCTGGTGACGTCGGTGGTGCGGGACGCCGGACTGGATCCGCGTGGGCTCGCCGGGGTGTTCCTGGTGGGTGGGTCCAGTCGGATCCCGCTGGTCGCGCGGCTCGTCTTGGAGCAGTCCGGGGTGGTGCCCACGAGCATCGACCAGCCGGAGACGGTGGTGGCTCGGGGTGCGTTGCGCGCGGTCAGCACCGATCCGCTGCGGACGGGCGCGCTGCCCGGCCAGGGCGATGTGACGCGGAAGATCACGACCGACGACTCGACGCGGAAGATCACCCGGCGGATCACGGCGTCGCCGCCCGGAGGGTTCCCGCGGCCCGCGTACTTCCCCCCGGCCCCGCCGGCGCGGAAGAAGAGCCGGGTGCCGTTGGTGGTGGCGGGGGCCGTGCTGTTGGTCGCCGTGATCGGGGCGTCCGTGGCCTACGCGTTGACCCGGGAGGAGAACACCGGCACGCCCACCACGACCTCGTCCAGCGCCCAGGGCAAGTTGATCGCCCAGTACGACTACACCTTCACCGCCCCGGTCGGCTGGACCCAGACCGGTGGGGACCCGAAGCGGCGCGAAGTGCTGCTCAAGCCGGAGTCGCCGGAGTCCCCGCTGGACGTGATCGCCGTCAACGAGCAGAAGCTCACCTACAACGCCACCGCGGACCGGACGCGCGCCGAGCGGGAGCTGCGGGAGGGGTACGACAAGCGGCAGAACGTGTCCGGTTTCGACGCTTCCGCCGACTTCGCGGGCAAGGATGTCGTTTACTACCGGGAAGAGGCGGAGACCTTCACGGTCGACTGGTACGTGGTGCTCCAGGGTGACGCCCAGGTGAGCGTCGGGTGCCAGTTCCCGGCTTCCGGCGAGGAGCGGGTCCGCCCGGCGTGCGAGCAGGTGGTCCGCACGCTGACCGTGACCAGTTAGAGGGAAGTGTGATGACCGGCATCCCGGAGGCGTTCGCCAGGTTCCGCTCCGATGTCGAGGCGGCGGTGACGAGAGGGCGTCGGGCGGCGGCGGCCGCCAGCGCGTCGAACGCGGCCCAGCGCGACCGGAACCGCGAGCTGGCCGACCAGGCGCGGGTGAAGCGGGTCGAGCCGGCGGGCCGGCGGCCGACCCCCGAGGACGTGCGCCGGGTGGCCACCGGGTTCCGGGAGGACCGCGGGTTGCCCGTCGAGCGGTTGCCTTCCGGTGCCGAACTCCTCGCGCCGGCCGAAGAATCGCAGAAGCGAACGGACGCAATCGCAAATCCGGTGTCGTCGCCGCCGGTGTCCGGATCGCGGGCGGTCGCCGGCCCGAGTGGCCAGTTGCCCCCCGAAAGGGGCGATGACGAGGACTTTTCGCAAGCGCGAATCCTCTACTGAGGGCCGGTTCCCCCGGTTTGCGTTTACTAGCGCAACTACTTCACAAGAAGTCGCGACAGGGCGGAACCGACCGTGGCAGGGTCTGCGTCGGAAGGGACGTACCAAGCGAGAACGGGTACGACCGGATCTTCGATGAAGGGGGTTTCTCCCAATGGCTGGTTACGGTACCGGGACCGAGGAACTCGTCGGCGCCGCGAAGGACATCGTGAGCACCGACGAGAGCGTGCAGGGCATCCTGAGCCAGGTCCGCAACACCGTCGACACCGTCGGCGCGAGCTGGAAGGGTTCCGCCGCCACGGCGTTCAACACCCTCATGCAGCGCTTCGACGAGGACGCCCGCAAGCTGCAGGAGGCGCTCCGCGCGATCGCCGAGCAGATGGCCGGCACCGCCGAGATCTACCAGCGCCAGGAAGAGGAGCAGAACCAGTCGATGAGCAGCCTGACCAGCCGCCTCGCCGGCGGGTTCTGATCCGCTCCGACTGCGTCAGCAGTTCTTCGCTTTCTGTTTCCGGTTCCGCTCGGCACCATTGACTTTTAGTTAGGGGAGAAATGAACGACCGCATTGAAGTCAGCTTCGGCGAGCTCGCCAGCGCCGCCTCGTCGATCTCGTCGCAGGCCAACCAGGTCCAGCAGCAGCTGGAGGACCTGAAGACCCGCCTCGCGCCCGTGATCGCCCAGTGGGACGGTGGCGCGTCCGAGTCCTACCAGGCCGCGCAGGCGCAGTGGGACCAGTCGGCCAACGACCTGCAGTCGGTGCTCGCCTCCATCGGTGTCGCCGTGCAGCAGGCCACCGAGGCGTACGAGGCCGCGGAGCGCACCAACCAGAACCGCTGGTGACCTCCGTCACCGCAGCGTGACCCGCGAGACCCCCGGGCTCTTCGAAGGCCCGGGGGTCTCGTCCTGTCCGTCGGTGCCGCCCAGGCCTGCCCACCAGGGGCGGGCCCATCCCGATCGAGCGCGGTCGGGCGTGTTCCAGGCCGGTTGGCGGGGTCGTTTTGACCCGGACGTGGGCCTACCGGTATCTTCCTACGTTGTTGTGCGGTACCCGGTGCGCTTCCGCGTGCCTCGTGTTCTGGTCCACCTGCCCGTCTGGGGTGTCTGGAGCCTGAGCAGCCGCCGCAATGACCCCAGACGCAAGTGACGACGAGGTAGACCCGTGCGCACGTACAGCCCGAAGCCCGGCGAGGTGACCCGAGCCTGGCACGTGATCGACGCCCAGGACGTGGTGCTCGGCCGGCTCGCCACCCAGGCCGCGACGCTGCTGCGCGGCAAGCACAAGCCGACTTACGCCCCCCACGTTGACACCGGTGACTTCGTCATCATCATCAACGCGGACAAGGTGGCGCTGACCGGCAAGAAGCGTGACCAGGAGTTCGTGTACCGGCACTCCGGCCACCCGGGCGGTCTTCGCCAGAAGTCGTTCGGCGAGGTGCTCGACACCCGGGCCGACCGGCTGGTCGAGAAGGCCATCAAGGGCATGCTGCCCAAGAACCGCCTCGGCCGTGTGATCGCCGGCAAGCTCAAGGTCTACACGGGCCCGACCCACCCGCACGCGGCGCAGCAGCCGCAGCCGTTCGAGATCAAGAAGGTCGCCCAGTGACCGAGCCGTACTCCGAGGAAAACGACGTGACCACCCCTGAGGTCGAGACCGAGGCCGTCGAGGCGGACACCGCCGCCGACGCCGTCGTCGAGTCCGATGTCGACGGTGCCCAGGACGAGGCCGCCGAGCCCGCCCCCGCGCCCGTCGTGCGCCCCGTGCTCAGCGCCGGCGCGCACCACCTCGCGCAGACCGTCGGCCGCCGCAAGGAGGCCATCGTCCGCGTGCGCCTGCTGCCCGGCACCGGCAAGTTCACCCTGAACGGGAAGTCGCTGGAGACCTACTTCCCGAACAAGGTGCACCAGCAGCTCATCCGCGAGCCCCTGGTGACCACGGAGAAGCCGGAGACCTTCGACGTCATCGCCAACCTCAGCGGCGGCGGCATCACCGGTCAGGCCGGCGCGCTGCGCCTCGCGATCGCCCGCGCGCTCGTCGCCGTGGACTCCGAGGACCGCCCGGTGCTGAAGAAGGCCGGCTTCCTCACCCGTGACCCGCGGGTCAAGGAGCGGAAGAAGTACGGTCTGAAGAAGGCCCGCAAGGCGCCTCAGTACAGCAAGCGCTGACCTCGCGGTCGGCACCAGAGCACCACCTGCGGGAGCAGTCAGTTCTTCGTCGAACTGCTGCTCCCGCAGTGCTTTCCACCCGAAGTTGTGTGGTTCATCACGGAGGTCATGGCGATCATGGGTCGGCTGTTCGGCACTGACGGTGTGCGTGGTCTGGCGAACGCGGACCTGACCCCGGAGCTGGCGCTCTCGCTGGCCGCCGCCGCCGCGCGGGTGCTCGCCGAACACGACCGCTCCCACCGCCCGGTCGCCGTCGTCGGCCGCGACCCGCGCGCCAGCGGCGAGATGCTGGAGGCCGCCGTGGTGGCGGGGCTCACGTCGGCGGGCGCGGACGTGCTGCGGGCGGGCGTGCTGCCCACCCCGGCGGTCGCGCACCTGGTGGCCGCGCTGGGCGCGGACGTCGGCGTGATGATCTCCGCCTCGCACAACCCGATGCCCGACAACGGCATCAAGCTGTTCGCGGCGGGCGGGCACAAGCTGCCCGACTCCGTCGAGGACGAGATCGAGCAGAAGCTGGGCGCGCTGGACCACCGCCCGACCGGCGCGGGCATCGGCCGCGTCCGGGACGTCGAGGACGCCGAGGGCCAGTACGTGCAGCACCTGCTGAAGGTGACGCCGCACCGCCTGGACGGCCTCAAGGTCGTCGTGGACGGCGCGAACGGCGCCGCGTCCGTGGCCGCGCCGGACGCCTACCGCCGCGCGGGCGCCGAGGTCGTGGAGATCCACACCGCCCCGGACGGCCTGAACATCAACGACGGCTGCGGCTCCACCCACCTGGACGAGATCCGCAAGGCCGTCCGCGAGCACGGCGCGGACCTGGGCATCGCGCACGACGGCGACGCCGACCGCTGCCTGGCCGTGGACGCCGACGGCAACGAGATCGACGGCGACCAGATCATGGCGGTCCTCGCGATCGCGATGAAGGAGTCCGGTGAGCTGACCGACGACACCCTGGTCGCCACCGTGATGAGCAACCTGGGCCTGCACCTGGCGATGCGGGAGCACGGCATCACGCTGCGCACCGCCGCCGTGGGCGACCGGTACGTGCTGGAGGAGCTGCGGGCCGGCGGGTACGCGCTGGGCGGCGAGCAGTCCGGGCACGTGGTGCTGCCCGCGCACGCCACCACCGGCGACGGCCTGCTCACCGCGTTGCGGCTGATGTCGCGCATGGCGGAGACCGGCAAGCCGCTGGCCGAGCTGGCGGGCGTGATGAAGCGGCTGCCGCAGGTGCTGGTCAACGTCGTGGTCGCGGACAAGGCGCGGGTGGCGAAGGACACGGCGGTCGGCGAGGCCGTGGCGGCCGTCGAGGCGGAGCTGGGCGACACCGGCCGGGTGCTGCTCCGCCCGTCCGGGACGGAGCAGCTCGTCCGGGTGATGGTCGAGGCCCCCACCCACGAACTGGCGGAGTCGGCGGCGCAGCGCCTGGCGGGTGTGGTTTCCTCGGTGGGCTGATCCACGAGTCCCGGGGGCACCCATGGTGATCGACCTGCTCATCCTCCTCGTCCTGGCCGGGGTGGTGGTCGTGGTCGTCCTGATCGTCAAGTCGACCAAGAAGTCCCGGCAGCACAACCCGTACGGCCAACCCGGCCCCCATGGCCCGCAGCCGCCCCACGGGCAGCCGCCTTTCGGGCACCCCGGGCAGCAGCAGCCGTACGGCCCGCCCGGCCAGTTCGGCCCGCCACCCGGTCAGCAGCCGCCGTACGGCCAACCCGGTCAGGCCCAGCACGGCCAGGTCCCGCCGGGGCAGCAACCGCCCTTCGGCCAACCGGGGCAGGCCGGTCCGTACGGGCAGCCGCCACAGGGTCCGCCACCCGGCCAGTTCCCGCCGCCCGGACAGGGTCAGCCGCCCCGGTAGGCACGAGCGCGTGCCGCCGGCGTTTACACCTGCAAGGAACGCGTCCGAACAGGCGTCGGACGGCCTCGCGGGCTGCCACGATGGGAACCGGGCGCCGAAGCGTCGCGTCGTAACGGACGAGTTCGGTAGAGGGTCGTGGCCGTCGCGCCACGGAGGGGAGTGAAGCGCCGTGGCCGGTTACGGCACCAGTACCGAGGCCATGCAAAAGGCCTCGAAGGCTATTTCCGACACCGCTAAGGACACGGCGGAAGAGCTCCAGAAGGTCGGCCAGACCGAAACGGTCGACGCCGATTTCGGCGAAGCGCACAAGCACCACTTCGCGAAGTACAAGTCGGGCGTCGAGAACTTCGGCAAGGGCATCACCAACATGTCGACGACGCTCGGGTCCTTCGCGGGCAAGATCGGCGCCGGCGCGTCGACCTACGGTGACGTCGAGTCCCAGAACGCGGGCAACGTGGGGAGCAAGTACTGATGGCCGAGCCGGGCTGGAACGAGGTCAAGGCCCTCCTCGACGACCCCAACGTCTCCGAGGACAAGAAGAAGGCGCTGCTGCGCGAGTACACCAACTCGACCGCGCCCTGGAACATCCCCGACGAGGCCGAGAAGTACCAGGACCGCTACGACTACGACAGCTGGGACGTCAGCCTCTACAACCGCGCGACCAGCGACCTCGAAGGCGTCTACAACGAGGCCAAGGCCGAGTCCGACACCAAGAGCTACAACAGCCGCGAGCAGACCAAGGCCGTGAACGAGGGCCAGAAGTCGTTGGACGGCAAGCAGCCGCCGACGGCGTCCGGCGCGGGCACGAAGAACTCGAACGAGCTGTTCGACGCGGGCAAGGCGGGCCTGAAGGTCTTCGAGAAGTTCATGCCGATCTGGAACAACCGGCCCGGCGACTGCCTCGGCAACACGACCAACCTGGACTACGCGAACCACATCGAGAAGCCGTACAACGAGCAGCGGAACATCAACTTCCACAAGCTGCTCATGGAGGCCGACGAGTTCAGCACGGCCAAGACCAAGGTCGACGAGATGCGCACGGACGTGGACGCGCAGCTCAAGGGCCTGTACGGCGAGTGGAAGGGCGCGGCGGCCGACAAGTCGCACGAGCACTACAGCGACCAGATCGTCCCCAAGATCAACGAGCTGGGCGAGGGCCTGGACGGCGCGGCGAAGCTCACCCGGTCCGCGGTGACCGGTGTTTTCCAGCTGTGCAAGAGCAAGGCCGACGAAGTCCTGGAGATGTACCGGGAGCAGATCGCGCAGGCGGACACGTACATGGCCGAGAAGGTCGTGTCGTTCTCCCGCGGCGAGGGCGACTACTCCAAGGACCGCGTGCTGGAGATCGCCGGCTGGGTCGACTCGAAGATGGGCAGCAACATCGCGGACCGCATCAACAGCGATGACTGCTACCTGAACGACGAGAACAAAGAATACGCGATCAACCAGTGCAAGCGGTGGATCCAGCAGTCGTTCAACACCGAGTTCTGGGGCCTCTACACGCAGTTCAAGAACCTGTGTGAGACCACGAAGTCCTCTGTGGACCAGAAGTGGGAGACCCTGGCCTCCTACATGTCGGGCTTCGAGAACCCGTTCCCGGCCGCGTCCGGCAGCGACGACAAGGGCGGCAACGACGGGAACGGCAACGGCAACGGGAACGGCAAGGGCACCCCGCCCGGCGGTGGTGGCGGCACCCCGCCCGGTGGCGGCGGTGGCGGCACGCCCGGCGGTGGCGGCGGCATGCCGGAGATGCCGAAGCCGGAGAACCCGCTGGACAAGGACGGCGACGGCAAGCCAGACGACGTCAAGCTGCCCGGCGACACCGACGGCGACGGCAAGATCGACGACCTCGACGGCGACGGCAAGCCGGACGACCTGAACGGCGACGGCAAGCCCGACGGCCTCAAGGGCGAGGAAGAGCCCGAGACCGTCACCATCAAGAGCGGCGACAACGAGATCAAGATCACGGAGCCGGACGAGCGCGGCCACGTGCAGATCACCGTCGACACGCCGACCAGCGAGCCGAAGACCTACGACGTCGACTTCAGCAACAACCCCGACGCCCTGAAGGCCCTGACCGGCCAGAACGGCGCGGCGGCGTTGGCGGGCGCGCTGGCCGGCGCGACCCCGGTGTCCGGTGGCACTCCCGGAGCCCCCACCGCCGGTGGTCCGACGGGTGGACCGGCCGTGGGCGCGACGGCGGGTGGCGCCGAGGGCGGCGCGATCCCGATCGAGGCCGGTGCCGACGGCAAGGCGCTCATCGAGCTGGACGGCCTGGCGATCACCGCCGAGGTGGACCCGCTGACCGGTGAGATCAACCTGACCGTGGACAACGGCGACGGCACGCCCGAGGAGTACGGGGTCGAGTTCGGCGAGGACAAGGCCGACGACGGCAAGGCGGGCATCCCGACCATCGACGACGCGGTGCCGATGCCCGCCGAGGTGCCGCCGGGCCAGCCGGACGTGCGCGCGATGCCGTTCGAGGGCGGCGCGGAGACGTTGATCGGCCAGGAGACCGGCGTGGCCGGCGCGGAGACGCTGATCGGCCGCGAGACCGGTGCGGGTGGCGTGGAGACGCTCATCGGGCACGAGACCGGCGTGGGTGTGGCCGGGGGCGCGGTCGGCGAGCCGTTGATCGCTTCGCCGGAGACCGGGTTCGGTGGCGGGTTCAGCGGCGGTCCCACCGCGCCGGACCCCGGGTTCGGGCCGGGTGGCGGGGCGGAGCCGTTGATCGGCCGACCGGAGCCCGCGATCGGGTTCGTGGACCCGGCCGGCGTCGCGCCCGACCCCGGGTTCGCCGCGCCTGGCACGCCGGCCGGCGGCTTCACGACGATGCCCGCGGCCGACCCCGGGTTCTCGGCTCCGGGCACCCCGGCCGGCGGCTTCACGACCATGCCGGCCGCCGACCCCGGGTTCGCGCCCGGCCAGGGCGGCTTCACCCCCGGTGGCGGTGGCTTCGCCGGCGGTGGTGGCGGTGGCTTCGGGCCCGACTTCGGCCAGGGTGGTGGCGGCGGTGGCTTCGGCGGTGGTGGGCCACAGTTCGCGCACCACGAGCAGGCGTTCACCGCGCCCGACAACAGCGGCACGACCACGACGTCCGGCGCGTCGGTGTTCGGTGGCGGCGGGTCGGCCGGGTTCGGCGGTGCGGACTCCGTGTGGGGCGCGCCGGCGTCGGACAACACGTGGAGCAGCCCGTCCGGAAGCGCGGACCAGGGCCTGGCGTCCAACATGAACACGTCCGAGGCGGGTCAGCCGGGTGCGGCGACGCTGCCGTCCATGACCGAGTCGCACGGCCAGTCGTCCGGGTCGCCGATGGGTGGCGGCATGATGGGCGGCGGGATGCCGATGGGCGGCGGCATGGCGGGCGGCGGTCAGCAGGGCGGTGGCGACACCGAGCGCAGCCCCGGCCAGTGGCGCACCACCGGCTCGCTGTTCGACGACGACGTGAACCTCAGCCGCGTGCAGGGCGTGCTGGGTGAGGAGGGTCGATGAGCGCTTCTGCCGAGCGCCTCGCCGCGGCGATGAGCCGCATGGACCAGATCGACCGGGAGGCCGCCGACCGTCGCGAGCTGCGCGAACGGCACGCCCGGGAGGCGCGCGACAAGGCGGGCGACGCCTTCTCCAAGCAGGCGCAGATCGCGGAGAAGACGATCGAGCGCATCCAGGAAGCCGGCAAGGCCCAGAAGGCCGCCGGCGGCTGGGGCACGACCGCGGCGACGCAGAAGAAGGGCGGCGAGTTCCAGTTCGGCACGGAGGACGACGAGCCGACCTACGAGACGCAGCAACAGCCCGGCTACGGCTGGTCCTCCGGCCAACCAACCCCGGCCGCCGCGCCACTCCCACCCCCGGTCACCCCTCCACCCGCCCCGACCCCACCACCCGCTCCGGCTCGACCGGCGGCCCGACGGCCGGCACCGGTTGACGACGATGACGATTTCGGCGGCCAGAGCTGGCTGACGTGAACCGGAACGGCCCCTGCCTCGCTGAGGCGGGGGCCGTTCCGCGTTGGCCGGGACTCGTGCTGCGGTAGTGGGGCCGGTTGTGGCTCGGTCGTGGCGGCCGGTGATCGTGGCGGCCGGTGATCGTGGCGGCCGGTGATCGTGTTGGCGGGGATCTTTCGGGAGCGGGATCGTTTGGCGGGGTGGGTGCCGGTTGGTGGCTTGGGCTTTGCTGCCGGTAGGTGTCCACCCGCCCACCCCCTCCCAGGCCACCCCGCAAAAGCCCCAACCGCACCCGCCTTCGGCGGCCGGCACTGCCCGGCTCCGCCGGGCCGTGCGACCCGCGCGCAGCGCGGGTCTGCGCGCGCAGCGCGCTGGCGCGCTCCGCGCGCCCGGCTTGTGCCGGGGTGGCCTGGGAGGGGGTGGGCGGGTGGACACCCACCGGCAGCAAAGCCATTGGCCATGCCGAGCCGCGCCCGCCGCCATCAACCCTGCCGAGCCGCGCCCGGCTGCCAGGCCCGGCCAGTCCGGACCGCTGCCAGCCCCGTAAGCCCGGACCGCTGAGGCCCGCCAATCCGCGCCCCGCACGGCTCGAAGCCCCGCCAATCCGCGCCTCGCGCGGCTTGAAGACCTGCTCAGCCGCGGCCTCCGGCCCCCGCTTCCATCATCCCAGCGGGCACCGACAATTCCGAGTGTTCGCCGGCCAAGGAGCGCTCAGCGCAGCGTCAAGGCAGCCCGCTGATAGGCCAACGGCGCGCCCTTCACGTCCTCCTCCAGCAAGGCGTCCCACTTCTTTTCGCCCTTCAGCACGCGCAGCAGGAACGCCGTCAGCATCGCCCGCGCCAAGCGTTGCGCGGCCCGTTCGCCCTTGCCGTCCAGGAGCAGTTCGCTCCAGTGCCGGCCCTCGGCGAAACCCAGGTGGCTGGTCTTCGGCAGCACCCGGTACTGCACCGGGCCCGTCCACGCTTGCGCGATCGCCTCCGCGTGCCCGACCGGGGGCGCGATGCGGTCCTCGCCGGCCGCCAGGTGTAGTCCCGGCACGGTCACCCGGCGGGCCGCGTCCAGTGCCGACGGGCGGACCTCCGAGGCCGCCAGGGTCACCACCGCGCGCACCCTGTGGTCGTCAGCGGCGGCCAGTACCGCCGCTCCGCCGCCCATCGAGTGGCCCGCCACGGCCAGGCGTTCCGGGTCCACGCTGATGCCGCCCTCGCCCAACCGGACACCGGTGCACACGTCCAGCGTGGTGCGCAGGTTCCCCGCCAACAGCCTCGACGACATCAGCGGACCGCGCTGCGTGCCGGGAGCCGCCGCGACGATGCCCCACGACGCCAGGTGCCGCAGCAGCGCCCGGTACCTCGTGACCGGTTGCAGCCAGCCGTGGCCGAACGCGACGGCGGGGAGGCCCAGGCCGGCCGCGGGGGTGTAGACGAGGCCGGGGAGGCCCACCAGGGCGAGGTCGCCGCGCAGCACGGGGTGCTCGCCGGGCCTGCCGAGCTGGTCGAGCACCTGCTTCGCCGAGTAGCCGCTCACCGCGTGAACGGTAGTCGATCGCGCCGAACCCGCGCACGCCCCGATTGGTCTACACCAATAAAGCCGCCGACCAGCACAAACGCCAGGAAGTGGCCCGTTCGGGTGACAACCCTGGTCTGGTTACGCTGTGCGGCGTGTGCGGAATCGTGGGATACGTGGGCCACCGGCCGGCGCTGGACGTCGTCCTCGACGGGTTGCGGCGGCTGGAGTACCGGGGCTACGACTCGGCGGGCGTCGCCGTGCTGGACGGCGCCGGCGGGCTGGCCGTCGAGCGCAAGGCCGGGCGGCTGAGCAACCTGGAGGAGCGGCTCGACGAGGTGGGCCGCGAGGCGTTCGCGGGCACCGCGGGCATGGGCCACACGCGGTGGGC
This sequence comes from Saccharothrix sp. NPDC042600, assembly GCF_040647305.1. Taxonomy (NCBI): domain Bacteria; kingdom Bacillati; phylum Actinomycetota; class Actinomycetes; order Pseudonocardiales; family Pseudonocardiaceae; genus Saccharothrix; species Saccharothrix sp. NPDC042600. The sequence goes on from NZ_JBEZBW010000008.1 coordinate 95,567, forward strand.
CACGCACGGCGCGCCGATCGACCGCAACTCCCACCCGCACCGCGACGTGACCGGCCGGGTCGCCGTGGTGCACAACGGGATCATCGAGAACTTCGCCGCCCTGCGCGCCGAGCTGGAAGCGCGCGGCGTCGAGATGGCCAGCGACACCGACACCGAGACCACCGCCCACCTGATCGCCATCGCCTACACCGAGGGCGACACGGCGGGTGACCTCGCGGCCAGCGTGCGCGCCGTGGTCCGCCGCCTGGAGGGCGCGTTCACCCTCGTGGTGACGCACGCCGACCAGCCGGACACCGTCGTCGCCGCCCGCCGCTCCTCGCCGCTGGTGGTGGGCGTGGGCGAGGGGGAGACGTTCGTCGCCTCCGACGTGTCCGCGTTCATCGAGCACACCCGCGAGGCCGTCGAGCTGGGCCAGGACCAGGTCGTCGTGATCACCCGCGAGGGCTACGAGGTGACCGACTTCGCGGGCGGGGCCGCCGAGGCCAAGCCGTTCACGGTCAACTGGGACCTGTCCGCCGCCGAGAAGGGCGGCCACGAGTACTTCATGCTCAAGGAGATCGAGGAGCAGCCGGACGCGCTGGCCAACACCCTGCGCGGCCACTTCGTCGGCGGCCGGATCGTCCTGGACGAGCAGCGCCTGTCCGACCAGGACCTCCGCGACGTGGACAAGGTATTCGTCGTGGCCTGCGGCTCGGCCTACCACTCGGGCCTGGTCGCCAAGTACGCCATCGAGCACTGGACCCGCCTGCCCGTCGAGGTCGAGCTGGCCTCCGAGTTCCGCTACCGCGACCCGGTGCTGGACCGCGACACCCTGGTCGTCGCCGTGTCCCAGTCCGGTGAGACGGCCGACACGCTGGAGGCCGTGCGGCACGCCCGCGCCCAGAAGGCCCGCGTGCTGGCCGTGTGCAACACCAACGGCGCGCAGATCCCGCGCGAGTCCGACGCCGTGCTCTACACGCACGCCGGCCCGGAGATCGGCGTCGCGTCCACCAAGGCGTTCCTCGCCCAGATCGCCGCGAACTACCTGGTCGGCCTGGCGCTGGCGCAGGCGCGCGGCACCAAGTACCCCGACGAGGTGGCGCGCGAGTTCCACGAGCTGGAGGCCATGCCGAAGGCCGTGCAGCAGGTGCTGGGCACGGTCGAGCAGGTCCGCGCGCTGGGCCGCGAGCTGGCCGACTCCAAGGCCGTGCTGTTCCTGGGCCGCCACGTCGGCTACCCGGTGGCGCTGGAAGGCGCGTTGAAGCTCAAGGAACTGGCGTACATGCACGCCGAGGGCTTCGCCGCGGGCGAGCTGAAGCACGGCCCGATCGCGCTGATCGAGGAGGGCCTGCCGGTCGTCGTGGTGATGCCGTCGCCCAAGGGCCGGGCGGTGCTGCACTCGAAGCTGGTGTCCAACATCAGCGAGATCCAGGCGCGGGGCGCGCGGACCATCGTGATCGCCGAGGAGGGCGACGAGACGGTCCGGCCGTTCGCCGACCACCTGATCGAGGTGCCCGCGGTGTCCACGCTGCTCCAGCCGCTGGTCTCGACCGTGCCGCTGCAGGTCCTGGCCGCGGAGATCGCGCGCAGCCGGGGCTACGACGTGGACAAGCCGCGCAACCTGGCCAAGTCCGTCACCGTCGAGTAGGTCACCGGCCGCGCGCCTAGGCTCTCCCGCTATGCGGGGACTGTGGACCACGGGACGGGTCAAGGCGGCCGAGGAGCGGGTCATGGCGCGGGTGCCCGAGGGGGCGCTCATGCGGCGGGCCGCGTTCGGCGTCGCGACGGTGGCGCTGGAGCACCTGGCCGGGCGGCGGCGGGTCGGCCTGCTGGTCGGGGCGGGCGGCAACGGCGGCGACGCGCTGTGGGCGGGCTACTACCTGCGCCGGCGCGGGGTGGCCGTGTCCGCGGTGCTGCTCGACCCGGCCAGGGCGCACGCCGCCGGCCTGGCCGCGTTCCGGCGGGTCGGCGGCCGGGTCGTCGACCGGCTCACCGACGTGGACCTGGTGGTCGACGGCATCGTGGGGCTGTCCGCGCGGGGCCCGCTGCGGCCGGACGCCGCCGAGCACGTGGCGCACCTCGACGCGCCCGTGCTGTCGGTGGACCTGCCCAGCGGCGTGGACCCCGACACCGGCGCGGTGCGCGGCCCGCACGTCCGGCCCGCGGTCACGGTCACGTTCGGGTGCCTCAAGCCCGTGCACGCGCTGGCCGACTGCGGCGAGGTGCGGCTGGTGGACATCGGCCTGGGCCCCGAGCTGGCCGGCCCGGACCTGCTCGAACTGGACGTCTCCGACGTCGGCGAGGCGTGGCCGGTGCCGGGTCCCGCCGACGACAAGTACACCCAGGGCGTGACCGGTGTCGCCGCCGGTTCGGCGACCTACCCCGGCGCGGCCGTGCTGGCCACCGGCGCGGCGCTGCTGGCCACCTCCGGCATGGTCCGGTACGCGGGCGCGGCGGCGGAGGGCGTGCGGGCGCGGTGGCCGGAGGCGATCTGCACCGGGTCGATCACCGACGCCGGCCGCGTGCAGTCGTGGGTGGTCGGGCCGGGCCTGGGCACCGGGCTGGGCGCGGAGGCCGTGCTGCGGACCGTGCTGGAGGCGGGCGTGCCGGTGTGCGCGGACGCGGACGCCATCACCATGCTCGCCAACAACCCCGACCTGTGGGACGCGCGCGACCCGGACACCCCGCTCGTCCTGACCCCGCACGACCGCGAGTACGAGCGCCTGGCGGGCGAGGTCGGCGACGACCGGGTGGCGGCGGCGAAGCGGGCGGCGGACAAGTTCGACGCCGTGGTCCTGCTCAAGGGCCACACCACGGTCATGGCCGCCCCGGACGGCCGCGTGCTGGTCAACCGCGCCCGCACGTCCTGGGCCGCCACGGCGGGCTCCGGCGACGTCCTGTCGGGCCTGGTCGGCGCGCTCCTGGCGGCCGGCCTGGACCCGCTCCTGGCGGCGGGCTGCGCGGCCCGCGTGCACGTCCTGGCGGCGGAGCTGGCCGCGGACGGGGCACCGATCCCGGCGACCTCCCTCCTCGCCGCCGTCCCCGACGCGATCCGCGCCGTCCGCCCGCTGACCCCCTGACCCCGAGCCGCGCCGTCCGCCCGCCGACCTCCCGACCGGGGCCGGGCCGTCCAGCCGCGGACCACCCGACCCGGGCCGGCACCGACCGCCCCCTGTGTCACCATGAACGGTGTTATGGCTGCTCCTCGCGCTGAGGTCGTGATCGACCTCGACAACCTCCGGCACAACGTCGCGCTCCTGGCCGGCCGCGCGCCCGCCGCCGCGACCATGGCCGTCGTCAAGGCGGACGGGTACGGGCACGGCGCGGTCGAGGTGGCGAGAGCGGCCCTGGAGGCGGGGGCGACCTGGCTCGGCTCGTGCTCCCTGGCCGAGGCGCTCGCGCTCCGCGGCGCGGGCATCACCGCGCCCACGCTGGCCTGGCTGGACCCGGTCGGCACCGACTACGCGCCCGGCGTCGAGCAGGACATCGACCTCTCCGCGGCGAGCACCCGGCAACTGGCGGAGATCGCGGACGCCGCCCGGCGCGCGGGCCGGACCGCCCGCGTCCACCTCAAGATCGACACCGGCCTGTCCCGCAACGGCTGCCCGCCCGACGAGTGGCCCGCCCTGGTCGAGCAGGCCGCCGCCACCCCCGAGGTCCGCGTGGTCGCCGTCTGGTCGCACCTGGCGTGCGCCGACGAGATCGGCCACCCGGCCACCGACGCCCAGGCCGAGCGGTTCGACGACGCCTACCGCGCCGCCGTGGCCGCGGGCCTGGACCCGATGCGGCACCTGGCCAACTCGGCCGCCCTGCTCACCCGTCCCGACCTGCACTTCGACCTGGTCCGGCCGGGCATCGCGGTCTACGGGCTCAACCCCGTGCCGGAGCCGTTCGACCTGCGCCCGGTCATGACGTTCCGCTCCGCGGTCGCGCTGACCAAGCGCATCGCGGCCGGCGAGTCGGTGTCCTACGGCCTGACCTGGACCGCCAAGGCCGACACCACGCTGGCCCTGGTGCCCGTCGGCTACGCGGACGGCGTGCCGCGCGCCCTGTCCAACCGCATGCACGTCCTGCTCGCCGGCGCGCGGCGTCCCGTGGTGGGGCGGGTGTGCATGGACCAGGTCGTGGTGGACTGCGGCGACGACCCCGTGGCCGAGGGGGACGAGGTGGTGCTGTTCGGCACCGGCGCGCACGGCGAGCCGACCGCGCGCGAGTGGGCGGACACCACGGGGACCATCGACTACGAGATCGTCACCGGCATGTACCGGCCGCGCGTGGCGAGGACGTACCGGTGAACACGCTGTGGAAGGCCGTCGGCTGGGCGGGCGGCGTGCTCGGCGCGGCGGCGACGGGCGTCGCGGTCGGCGTGGCGGCCAACCACAAGAAGGTCGCCAAGGACCGCCGCCAGGACGACCCGCTGGCCGACGAGCCCTTGGGGGAGCTCACCCCGAACCGCGAGTCCACGGTCGCCGCCGACGACGGCGTGCCCCTCTCCGTGGAGGAGATCGACCCCGAGGACGGCGGCACGCCGGACCTCACCGTCGTCCTGGTGCACGGCTTCGCCCTGGACCGCCGCTGCTGGCACTTCCAACGCCGCGACCTGGCCGGGCTCAGCGAGCCCAGGGTCCGCCAGGTCCTCTACGACCAGCGCGGCCACGGCCGTTCGGGTCGGGGGAAAGCCGAGTCGAGCACCATCGACCAGTGCGCCCGCGACCTGGACGAGGTGCTCCGCGCGGTGGTCCCCGAAGGCCCGGTCGTCCTGGTCGGCCACTCCATGGGCGGCATGACGATCATGGCCCTCGCCGAGCAGCAACCCGAGCTGTTCGCCGACCGCGTCCGGGGCGTGGCCCTGGTCGGCACGGCGGCCGGCGCGGTGGGCGGCGCCGGCCTGCCCAAGAGCGTGCTGTCCCGCTACAACCCGGTGACCCTCGGCGTGGGGCGGCTGGCCGGCCTCCAGCCCGGCCTCGTGGAGTGGGTCCGCCGCCGCGCGAACACCCTCACCTGGAGCGGCATCCGGGCGCTGGCCTTCGGCGACCGGGGGACCAGCGCGTCCCTGGTCGACCTGATGGAGCAGATGATCGGCGGGACCACCGTGCAGGTGCTCACGGAGTTCCTGGAGACTCTGGGCACGCACAACAGGTACAAGGCGCTGGCCGGTCTGCGGCACTGCGAGGTCCTCGTGATCAGCGGTGACGCCGACAAGCTGACGCCGTTCTCGCACGCCGAGCGGATGGCCGAGGAGATGCCGCACGGCGAACTGGTCCGCGTCCCGGGTGCGGGCCACATGGTGATGATGGAACAGCCCGACCTGGTGACGGGACACCTGGTGGGCCTGGTTCGGCGCAGCGCGGTCGAACGGTCGGAAAGCAGGCGGCGGTGGTGGCGACGAGCGTGACCCTCCCCAGGGTGGAGGACACGGAGGAGTTCGGGCGCAGGCTCGGCGAACTGGTGCGCGGCGGCGACCTGCTGCTGCTGGCCGGCCCCCTCGGGGCGGGCAAGACAGCCCTGGTGCGCGGTCTGGCCAACGGCCTGGGCGTGACCGGCCGGGTCAGCTCGCCGACGTTCGTCATCGCCCGCGTCCACGAACCCGCGCCGGAGGGCCGGGGCGTGCCGCTGGTGCACGTGGACGCCTACCGCCTGGGCGGGCACCTGGACGAGCTGGACGAGCTGGACCTGGACACCGACCTGGTGGACGCGGTGGTGGCCGTCGAGTGGGGCGAGGGCGTGGCCGAGCGCCTCTCCGAGGACCACCTGCTCATCCGCCTGGAACGCCACGACGACGACGTCCGCACGGCCCACCTGGAGCCCCACGGCTCCTGGACCACCCGCGAACTGCCCTAGGCCTCGGCGATCCCGCGCACGACCCCCAGGCGGACCAGGTCCTGCGGGCGCAGCATCAGGTCGTCGGCCAGCTCCCGCACGTCCGCGCGCTTGAGGATCGCGGCGGCGAGTTCGGGCGCGATCACCGAGAAGTAGGCGTCGGGCGCGATCCAGGTGTGGTCGGGCGAGGACAGCGCCAGCGCCCCGCCGGACCCGCCCTCGCCGACCACCAGGGTCGTGATCGGGACCCGCGTCTCGGCCACCACCGCGAACAACTCGGCGATCGCCGCCCCGAGCCCGGCGCGTTCGGCGGCGGCGTCGTTGGCCGCGCCGGGCGTGTCCACCAGGGTCAGCACCGGCAGCGCGAGCCGCCCGGCCAACCGGATGACCCGGCTCGCGGTCCGGAACCCGGCGGGCGTGGTGGCGGTGCCGGTCTGGGCGACGTAGGCGACGGACCGCCCGTGCCGCCGGCCGATCCCGCACAGCAGCCCGGGATCGACCCCGCCGGCCCGGTCGCCGCTCAACGCGACCCGGTGGTCGAAGTAGTCGTCCAGGTACGCCGCCGCCCGGGGCCGCTCGGGCGCACGCGCGCGCTCGACGGCGCTCCAGCCGTCCTCGGGCAGGTCGGTCGCCCCCAACGCCCGGGGCACCTCGGCCGGCACCGCGCCACCGCCGGTCAACAGCCCGAGCAGCCGCCCGACCACGTCGTCCACGTCATCCTCGGCGACGACCACGTCCACCGTGCCCGCCGCGAACTGGCCCTCGGCGGTGTAGGCGGGGTCGTCGCCGGGCCGCACCCGGCTGCCGGCGAACCCGACCTGCGCGCCCGCCACCCCGACCACCACGTCCGCGCCCGCGCCCAGCGACGCCCACAGCCCACCGGTCGTGGGGTCCCGGAGCACGGAGACGTGCGGCAACCCCGCCTCCCGGTGCACCGCGCACAGCCGCGCCACCCGCTGGAGCTGCCGCAACGACAGCATCCCCTCCTGCATCCGGCTGCCGCCGGTGGCGATCACCGACACCACCGGCAGGCCCCACGCCAGCGCCTCGCCGAACGCCTCCTCCAGCACCGCCCCGGTGGCCGTGCCGACCGACCCGCCCAGGAACCGGAAGTCGAACGTGATCACGACCGCGTCCGCGCCCCGCCGCCACGACACGGACTCCGCCCCGCCGGTCCGCTCCCGCGCCCGCCGAAGCTGGTCGTCGTAGCCGGGCCAGCCGAGCGGGTTCACCGCAGCTCCCGCTTCAGGACCTTGCCCATGTCGTTGCGCGGCAACGACTCCACGAACCGGACCACGCGGGGCCGCTTGTGCGGCGTCAGCAGCTTCGCCACGTGGTCGGCCAACTCCTCCGGGGGCACCGGCGCCCCGGCAGCCACGACCCAGGCCACCACCCGCTCGCCCAAGTCGTCGTCGGGCTCTCCCGTCACCGCGACCTCCGCCACTCCCGGGTGCTCCAAGAGGGCGTTCTCGATCTCGCCGGCCCCGATCTTGTACCCGCCGCTCTTGATCAGGTCGGTGGCGCGCCGCCCGACGATCCGCAGGTACCCGTCCGGCTCGACCACCGCGAGGTCACCCGTCCGGAACCACCCGTCCGTGAAGGCCTCGCGGGTGGCGTCGGGCCGGTTCAGGTACTCCAGGAACAGGTTCGGGCCGCGCACCTCGATCTCGCCCGGCTCGTCCCCGACCACCCGCACCTCGACCCCGTCCAGCGGCGGTCCGACCGTGCCCGGCCGCCGGTCCCCGGACGCCCGGACGCTGGTGTTCATCAACGTCTCCGTCATGCCGTACCGCTCGACCACCCGTTGCCCGGTGAGCCGTTCGAGCTGCTCGTGGACGGTGGCCGGCAGTGCCGCCGACCCCGACACCAGCAGCCGGGCCTTGGCGAACGCCGCCGCGTGCTCGGGCGCCTGCGCGATCCGGTGGTACATCGTGGGGACGCCGAACATCATCGTGCCGACCGACGCCATCGCCTCGGCCGCCTTCTCGACGGTGAAGCTCCCCAGGTGGTGCACCGTCCCACCGCGCCGCAACGGCCCGAGGACGCCGATGCCCAGCCCGTGCACGTGGAACAGGGGGAGGCCGTGCACGACGACGTCCTCGGCGGTCCACTCCCACGCCTGCGCGAGCGCGTCGAGGTTCGACGCCAACGCCCGCCGGGGCAGCACCACGCCCTTGGGCGGCCCGGTGGTCCCGGAGGTGTAGATGATCAGCGCGGGGGCTTCCGCGTCGGGTTCGGGCAACGGCACCTCGACCCCGGACGGCAGGTGGTCGTCCACCACGAGGTCCGGCTCGCTGTCCCCGAGGATGTGCGCCAGTTCCCGCTCACCCAACTTGGGGTTCAACGGCACCACGGGCACCCCGGCGAGCAACGCGCCGACCACCACCACACAGGTCCGCACGTCGGCCCGCGCCCACACGGCGATCCGCCGCTTCCCCACCAACCCGTACGCCACCTGCCGGGCTTGCGCGGCCAGTTCGGCGTAGGTCAACTCGTAGTGGGGGAACCGGATGGCCACTTTGGCGGTGGGGGAGGCCAAGGCAGGCAGCAACATCCACCCACCTTGACCAAGAACCCGCCGAACCGCATCACAACTGTGCTCCGAGCCACCCGGCGGTCTCGTCGCGCGGTCGGCGCTACGACTTGATCAGGACCGAGGTCTCGGCCACGAGCTTGGCGTGGGGCGGCTGCGAGGACGTCACCGGATCGTCCTCGCCGATGGTGTCCTGGCCCGGTGCGGAGGTCGTCGACCGCTGGGAGTTGCGGACCCTGTTGTTGGTGCGCTTCGCGCGGCTGTCGATCTGAAGCGGCAGACGCCAGCGCAGGTGCCGGAGCGAATGGCGAGTGGCGGTTGAATTCCCGGCGGGCTGGTCGCACCCGCCGTGGCGGTCGATCACGACCGCCTATTCGATCGGCTCAATGGCGAAGCCCCCGATCGGCTCAGGGGCTTCGCGATCATGGAACGTGTTTCAGCCGAGGTGCGGCTCCAGCCACTTCAGCAGTTGCGCCTTCGGTCGCGCCCCCACCAACTGGGCCACCAACTCCCCACCCCGGTACAGCTGCAACGTCGGCATCCCCATGATCCCCAGGTCCCGGGCCGTCCGGGGGTTCGCGTCCGTGTCGATCTTCGCGAACGACACCGACTCCAGCTCGGCGTCCAGCTCCGCCAGCACCGGCTCGATCATCCGGCAGGGCGGGCACCAGGCCGCCGTGAACTCCACGAGCACCGCGTCCCCGGTGATCGCCTCCGCGAACGTCTCGTCCGTCAACGCGCGCACGGTCTGCTCCTCTTCTCCGCCTCCGCCAACTGCGTGCGCACCCGGCTCCGCGCGGCCTCCAGGCGCTCGATGCACTCGTCCAACTCGGCGAGCTTGCGCCGGTACACCGCGACCGACGCGGGACACGCGTCCCCGCTCGGGTGGCCGTCGCGCAGGCACTCGACGAACGGCCGGGTGTCCTCCAGCGCGAAGCCGATGCCGGCCAGCGACCGGATCTCGGTCACCAGCCGCAGGTCGGCCTCGTCGTACTCGCGTTGCCCGTTGGCCCCGCGCCGCGCCCGCAGCAGTCCCAGGGACTCGTAGTAGCGCAACGCCCGGGTGGTCGTGCCGCCCCGTCGTGCCAGTTCTCCGATGCGCACGGTGCCGATCCTCCGCCTTGACGCCGACGTCAAGTCCAGTGTGCTTCAGCCCACGAACACGGCACCCGTACCCTTGACGACCGTGCTAGTGCTCGCCTTGGACACCGCGACCCCCGCCGTCACCGCCGGAGTGGTCGAACTGACGCCCGACGCGCCGCCCCGCCTGCTCGCGCGGCGGGTGACGGTGAACGCGAAGGCGCACGGCGAGCTGCTCACCCCCCACCTCCAGGAGGCCCTGGCCGAGGCCGGGAAGACCCTGCGCGACCTGGACGCCATCGTCTGCGGTTCGGGGCCCGGCCCGTTCACCGGGTTGCGGGTCGGCCTGGTCACCGCCGCCGCCCTGGGCCAGGCGCTCAACCGCCCGGTCTACCCGGTCCCCACCCCGGACGCCATCGCGCTGGACGCGAACACCGGCCACCCGCTCCTGGTCGCCACGGACGCGCGCCGCAAGGAGGTCTACTGGGCCGCCTACGACGCCGCCGGCCGCCGCACCGACGGCCCGCACGTGGACAAGCCGGCGGACGTCCTCGACAAGCTCCCGGCGGTCACCGCGGCGGCCGGCGAGGGCGCGCGGATCTACGCCGACGTGCTCGGCCTGCCGGTGGTGGACGCCCGGTACCCGTCGCCGACCTCCCTGGTCGCCGCCGCCGCGGGGGAGCTGCTCGCCGGCGCCCGCCCCGCCGCGCTCACCCCGCTCTACCTGCGTCGACCGGACGCCGTCGAACCGGTCGGCCGCAAGCGGGTGACGAGGTGACCCCGCGCACGGTCACCATCGCGCCGCTGCGCCGCGAGGACGCGGCCCGTTGCGCCGAGATCGAGCAGGAGCTGTTCCCCGGCGACGACCCGTGGAGCGAGAACGCGTTCCACAGCGAACTCGACCACGGCGGCTACTACGTCGGCGCGTACGCCGAAGACCGGCTCATCGGGTACGCGGGCCTGGCCCTCACCGACTTCGAGTCCAGCGTGCACACGATCGCCGTGGACCGCGCCCACCAGGGCTCCGGCGTCGGCAAGACCCTCCTGCGCACCCTGCTGGCCAAGGCCGACGAGCTGGGCCTGCCGGTGTTCCTGGAGGTCCGCACGGACAACGTGCCCGCGATCTCGCTCTACCTGGCGCACGGCTTCGAGCACCTCGGCCTGCGCCGCCGCTACTACCAGCCGTCGGGCGCCGACGCGTACACGATGGGAAGGCCCGCGAACCGTGACTGACCGGCTCATCCTCGGCATCGAGAGCTCGTGCGACGAGACGGGTGTCGGCATCGTCCGCCTCGGCCCGGACGGCGCGCTGGAACTGCTCGCCGACGAGGTCGCCTCCAGCGTGGAGGAGCACGCGCGCTTCGGCGGCGTGGTCCCGGAGGTGGCGTCGCGCGCCCACCTGGAGGCGATGGTGCCCACCATGCGCCGCGCCGTGGAGAAGGCCGGGATCGAGCTGTCCGACGTGCACTCGATCGCCGTCACCGCGGGTCCGGGCCTGGCCGGGGCGCTCCTGGTGGGCGTCAGCGCCGCCAAGGCCTACGCCGCCGCGCTCGACAAGCCGCTCTACGGCGTCAACCACCTCGCGGGGCACGTCGCCGCCGACACCCTCCAGCACGGCCCGCTGCCCAAGCGGTGCGTCGCGCTGCTGGTCTCCGGCGGCCACTCCCAGCTGCTGCTGGTCGAGGGCCTGGCGGAGAAGATCACCGAGATCGGCTCCACCGTGGACGACGCCGCCGGCGAGGCCTACGACAAGGTCGCCCGCCTGCTCGACCTGCCCTACCCGGGCGGCCCGCCCATCGACAAGCTCGCCAAGCAGGGCGACGGGTGCGCCATCGCGTTCCCGCGCGGCCTGACCGGTCCGCGCGACGCCAAGTACGACTTCTCGTTCTCCGGCCTGAAGACGTCGGTCGCCCGGTGGGTGGAGAAGCGGGAGCGCGCCGGCGAGGAGATCCCGCTCGCCGACGTGGCGGCGTCGTTCCAGGAGGCGGTGGCCGACGTGCTGACCGCCAAGGCCATCCGGGCGTGCAAGGACCTCGGCGTGGACACCCTGGTGATCTCCGGCGGGGTCGCGGCGAACTCGCGGCTGTCCGGCCTGGCGGCCGAGCGCTGCGCCGAGGCGGGCATCGAACTGCGCGTGCCCCGTCCCCGGCTGTGCACCGACAACGGCGCGATGATCGCCGCGCTCGGCGCGCACCTGGTGGCCGCCGGCGCGAAGCCGTCGCCGCTGGATCTGTCCACCGTGCCCGGCCTACCCGTCGGCACGGTGCAGATCTTCTGACCCTTCCTTGAACGCCAACCGGAACCGCTCGTCGCCCAGCGCCGCGCGGGCGGCGGCGGTGATCCGGTCCACGTCGTGGCGCTCACCATCCGGCAGCGGCACGCCCACCGACAGCCGGTGCGCCGTCGCGACCCCGAGCAGCCGCGCGGCCTCCTCGTGCCGACCGGCCAGCGCCTCCGCACCCGCCAACCCCTCGCAGGCCAGCGCCACCGCGCGCGGGTCGCCGACCCGGCGCGCCAGGTCGAGCCCGGCGCGTTGCAGCCGCAGCGCTTCCTCGACGTCGCCCCGCTGCTCGGCGACGAACCCCTGCTCGGCCAGCACCAGCGTCGCCCCGGCCTCGAACCCCGGCCGCCGGTGCCACTCGCGCAGCCGCGCCAGCAGCCGGTCCGCCTCGGCCAGGTCCCCGGACCGCCGCGCGACCAGCGCCAGCCCGGTCTCCGCGTACATCTCGCCGGGGGAGAAGCCCTGGTCCGCGGCGATCCGCCGGGCCTGCTCGTGCAGGGCGCCCGACTCCGCGAAGTCCCCGGTCAGCAGGGCCACCCGGCCCAGCCAGGACAGCGTGTAGGACACCTCCGGCCACGAGCGCAGCTCCCGGGCCAGTTCGAGCCCCCGCCGGTGCACGCGCGCCGCCGTGTCGTAGTCGCCGCGCAGCTGCGCCAGCGTGCCCAGGGCGAACGACGCCTGGAGCCGGCCCCACCGGTCGCCCAGCGCGGTGAACGCCCGGTCGGCCCGCTCGGCGGCGTCCCGCGCGGTGTCGAAGTCGCCGCGGCCCATGGCCTGGCTGAACCGGTCCGACAGCGCCGCGGCCACGCCCCACTCGTCGCCGCGCGCGACGAACTCCGCCAGCGCCGAGTCCGTGAGCCGCTCGCCGGCGGCCATGTCCCCGACGGTGGAGAACACGTACCCGAGGAACCACCGCGCCCGCGGGTCGGCGACGTGCCCCGGGTCCCGCACCGGCCCGCCGGCCAGCACCGAGAACCCCTGCCGCCACGGGCCGTCCAGCGCGTCCCGGGCCTCCCGGACCCGGCCGCGCAGGAACCAGTACCAGGCCAACGCCCGCGCCGCGCCGGGGTCGCCCTCGACGGCGGCCCGCAGGTTCGCGGCGTCGGCGTCCAGCCGCGCCAGCCACCGCAGCTGGTCCGGGCCGCGCAGCTCGGGGTCCGCCCGTTCGGCCAACGCCCGGTAGTGGGCGGCGTGCCGGGCGCGGACGGCGGCCTGCTCACCCGCCTCGACCAGCCGCTCCCGCCCGTAGTCGGCCACCGACTCCAGCAACCGGTAGCGCACCCGGTCGCCGGGCACCACCACGACCAGCGACCGGTCCACCAGCCGGCTCAGGCCCTCCAGCACGTCGTCCACGCCGTCGCCCGCGCAGATCGCCTCGGCGGCCTCCAGGTCGCACCCCTCGACCACGACCGCCAACCGCCGCAGCACGGCCCGTTCGGCGGGTTCGAGCAGGTCCCAACTCCAGTCGATCATGGCCCGCAGCGTCCGCTGGCGCTCCGGCGCGTCCCGCGGACCGCCCGACAGCACCCGGAACCGGTCGTCCAACCGCTCCAGCAGCCCGTCCACGCCGAGCGCCCGCACGCGGGTCGCGGCCAGCTCCAGCGCCAGCGGCAACCCGTCGAGCCGCGCGCAGATCCGCTCGACCACGGCCCGGTTGTCGGCCGTCACGGCGAACCCGGGCACCGCCGCCGAGGCCCGTTCGCCGAACAGCCGGACCGCGTCGGGCGGTTCCAGCGGCGGCACCACCCAGACGGTCTCCCCGGCGATCCCCAACGGCTCCTGGCTGGTGGCCAGCACCCGCAACCCGGGCGCGGCCCGCAGCAACCGCGACACCAGCCCGGCGACCGCCCCCACCAGCCGCTCGCAGTTGTCCAGCACCAGCAGGACCTCCCGGCCGCGGAACGCCTCGGCGACGCGGTCGACGAGCTGGGCGGACATGCCCGGCGACACCTCTTCCCGCACCCCCACCACGGCCGCGACCGCCCCGGCCACCCGCTCGCCCGCGACGCGGTCCAGGCCGGCGAGCTCCACCAGCCACACCCCGTCGGCCACCGCGCCCTCCAGCGACCGCGCGACCTCCACCGCGAGGCTCGTCTTGCCCACCCCGCCCGGCCCGGTCAGCGTCACCAGCCGCGCCGACCCCAGCAGCCCGGCCACCGCCGCCACCGCCCCGGACCGCCCCACCAGCGACGTCACCGGCGCGGGCAGGTTCGTGCGCGGCCGGACCACCTCGTGCCGCAGCAGCGCCTGGTGCAGCTCCACCAGCTCCGGCCCCGGCGCGAGCCCCTGCTCCTCGGCCAGCAGCCGCCGGTAGGCGGCGTAGCTCTCCAGCGCCCGCACCTGGTGCCCGCCCAGGTACAGCGACCGCATGTGCAGCCCCCGCAACCGTTCCCGCAACGGGTGCCGCGCCACCTCCTCCGCCAACGACACCGGCCGCCCGGCCGCGAGCAGGGCCTGCGCCCGGTCCTCCACGACGGTCAGCCGCTCCTCCGCGACCCGCGCGGCGAACCCCACGGCGAACGGCTCCGACCCGAACTCCGCCAGCGGCTCACCGCGCCACAACGCCAACGCGTCGTCGTGCGCGCCCGCCGCCGCCAGCGCGCGGAACTCGACCAGGTCCAGCCACGAGTACCGCACCGCGTACCCCGGCGGCTGCCACACCACCACGTCCCGCCCCAGCGCCTTGCGCAGCGCGGACACCTTGGTCTGCAACGTGTTCCCCGGGTTGCCCGGCGGGTGCGCGCCCCACAGCGCCGCGCCCAGCGCGTCCACCGGGACCGGCCGGCCCTCGGCGACCAGCAGCCGCGCGAGCAGCGCCCGCACCTTCGCCTCCGGCACCCGCACGGGGGTCCCGTCCGCCGTCCACACCGCCAGGGGTCCCAGCACGCCGAATCGCACGACCTGGAGTCAACCAGCAGTGGACCCGCAGCCAACCCGCAGCGCCCGCCGACAACCTGGTCCCACCGACGAACGAAGGAGCGACATGAGCACGCCGCTGACCCTGATCGGCCTCGGCCCCATGGGGCAGGCCATGGTCCGCAGGTTCCTGGCCGCAGGCCACCCGGTCACCGTCTGGAACCGCACCGCGAGCCGCGCCGACGCGCTGGTCGAGCAGGGCGCCACCCGCGCCGACACCCCGCAGGCGGCGGTCGACGCGTCCCGGCTGGTCCTGCTCAGCCTGACCGACTACGCCGCCATGCACGACATCCTCGGCGACGTCGAGCTGGCCGGGAAGACCGTCGTCAACCTCAGCTCCGACACCCCGGACAAGACCCTGAAGGCCGCCGCGTGGCTGGCCGAGCGGGGCGCGGAACTGGTGGTGGGCGGGGTGATGGCGCCCGCGCCGTTGGTCGGCGAGGAGGGCGCGTACGTCTTCTACAGCGGCCCCAAGGACGTCTTCGAGGCGCACAAGGACGTGCTGGCCGTCATCGGCCGGCCGGACTACCTGGGCGAGGACCACTCCCTGGCGCAGCTGTTCTACCAGGCGCAACTCGACTACTTCCTGACCGCGCTGGCCGGCGTCCTGCACAGCACCGCGCTGGTCAAGACCGCCGGCGTCCCGGCCGCGAAGTTCGCCCCGTACCTGCGGGACAACCTGAACTCGATCTCGATGTACCTGGACGAGACCGTCCGGCACCTCGACTCGGGCGAGTACCCGGGCGACCAGGCGAACATCCTGATGATGGGCGCGACCGCCGACCACATCGTCGGCGCCAGCGAGTCCACCGGGCTGGACGCCGGGCTGCCGAAGGCGGTCCAGTCGCTCTACCGGCGCGGCATCGAGGCCGGGCGCGGCAGGGAGAGCTGGACCGCCCTCTACGAGGTGATCAAGGGTAAGGAGAATTAAACAGCGTTAAGTCCGGGGTTGCGGTCCTCCACCACGAACGACTTGAGGGTGGTGGCCGCGGCCCCGGGCGTCCGCACGGCGGGCAGGGTCCGGAAGTCCGCCCGCATCTCCTGCGCGGTGAACCGGGTGCGGACGTACCCGCGGCGGCGGCTGTGCAGCTTGATGTGCGGGTTGAGCCGGAGCTGGGTCTGGTCGACGGTGTCGTTGCCGTCGCCGCCGGAGGTGACCGACGTGCAGACCAGCTCGGTGCCGACGGTCCGCGACGACGCCGGGTCGTTCCAGTCGGCCTTGATGTCGGCGGCGTAGTGGGCGTGCACGTCACCGGTCAGCACGACGGTGTTGCGCACGCCCGCCTCGACCCACCCGCGGGTGATCCGGTCGCGCGAGGCCAGGTAGCCGTCCCAGCCGTCCATCGACACCTCCTTGACCGGGCCGTCCTTGCGGTCGCGCTCGGCGAAGAAGACCTGCTGGCCCAGGACGTCCCAGCGGGCGCGGGAGCGGCGGAACCCGTCCAACAGCCACGCCTCCTGCTCCGCGCCGGTGATGGTGCGGGTCGGGTCGCCGGCCTCGGCGCAGGTCTTCCAGCCGTCGCCGCACGCCTGGTCGTCGCGGTACTGGCGGGTGTCGAGCATGTGGAAGTTGGCCAGCGCGCCCCACTGGACGCGGCGGTAGAGCTGGAGGTCGATGCCGTTGGGGCGGGCGGACCGGCGCAGCGGCATGTTCTCGTAGTAGGCCTGGAACGCCGCCGCGCGCCGGTCGAGGAAGTTCGGGTCGGGCTGCTCGGGCACCTCGTCGGCCCAGTTGTTCTCCGTCTCGTGGTCGTCCCAGACGACCAGCCACGGCGCGGTCGCGTGGGCGAACTGGAGGTCCGCGTCGGTCTTGTACTGGGCGTGGCGCAGCCGGTAGTCGGCGAGGGTGCGGGTCTCGGGGCCGACGACGGCGCGCACGTCGGCGGCCTTGGCCGCGTACTCGTACTGGTAGTCGCCCAGGTGCAGGACCAGGTCCGGGTCGTCCTCGGCGAGGCGGCGGTAGGCGGTGAAGTAGCCCTCGCCGTAGTGGGCGCAGGAGGCGAAGCACATCGTGAGGTCCTGCACCTCCCACGGCGCGGGGGCGGTGCGGGTGCGGCCGACGGGCGAGATGTGGTCGCCGGCCTTGAACCGGTAGAAGTACTCGGCGCCGGGGCGCAGGCCGAAGGGTTCGACGTGCACGCTGTGGGCGCTGTCCGGCCGGGCGACCTGCGTGCCGCGCCGCACGATCCGCCGGAAGCCCTGGTCCTCGGCGATCTCCCAGTGCACCGGGACGACCCGGTTGGGCATGCCCCCCAGGCCGTCCTCGTTGAGCGGGTCGGGGGCGAGGCGCGTCCAGAGCACGACGCCGTCGGGGCGCGGGTCACCGCTGGCCACGCCGAGGGTGAAGGGGTCGCCGAGCTTGGGGAAGCCGGCCCCGGCCGTGGCCAGGGCGACACCGCCGATGAGCAGGGTTCGTCGCGTCACGGTGTTCATGCGCCAGACCGTCGCCCACCAGCCTGACGCCCGGATTAACTCCACCCGACCGCCAGACGACCGCCCCGTGAGCGCCACCACACCCACCCACGCCGCCGACGCTCCACCGCGCCACCCGCTGGGCCCACACCCGCCGCGCCCGCGCCGGCCGGGCCCTCGTCCGCCGCTGGTGGCCCGGCCCGGCCTCCCGCGTCAGCGGCGTGATCCACCCCCGGTCGCGGCCCGCCCGCCCCGCTCGGGCCGTCCGCCGTTCCGGTGCGGTCCCCGGGCGAGTGACGGGGGTCGTTGAAGCGTTGGCACTCGCGTGGGTAGAGTGCTAGATGCACGGCACCAGCAACCGCCCCGACCCCCGCGACGGCGGGGTGGCAGGAGCCGTAAACGCAACCTGCCAACGCTTTCGACGACCGTGGAGGTCAGCCCGGTGAGCGTGAACATCAAGCCGCTCGAGGACAAGATCGTCGTCCAGGCCAGCGAGGCCGAGACCACGACCGCTTCCGGCCTCGTGATCCCGGACACCGCGAAGGAGAAGCCCCAGGAGGGCAAGGTCCTCGCGGTCGGTCCCGGCCGGATCGACGACAAGGGCAACCGCATCCCCGTGGACGTGGCTGTCGGCGACGTCGTCATCTACTCCAAGTACGGCGGCACCGAGGTCAAGTACAACGGCGAGGAGTACCTGATCCTCTCCGCCCGCGACGTGCTGGCCGTCATCAACTGACGTTCCGGCCGGACACGTGGAGAACGCCCCGGCGGCCTCGGAGAACCGGGGACACCCCGGGGCGTTCCGCGCATCTGAGAGAGGCTAGGTATGGCCAAGCAGATCAGCTTCGACGAGGACGCTCGTCGGGCTCTTGAGCGCGGCGTGAACAAGCTGGCGGACACGGTCAAGGTGACCCTGGGTCCGCGCGGCCGGCACGTGGTGCTCGACAAGAAGTTCGGTGGGCCGACGGTCACCAACGACGGCGTGACCATCGCCCGCGAGATCGAGCTGGAAGACGCCTTCGAGAACCTGGGCGCGCAGCTCGCCAAGAGCGTGGCCACGAAGACCAACGACGTGGCCGGCGACGGCACCACGACCGCGACCGTCCTGGCCCAGGCCATGGTGCGGGTCGGTCTGCGCAACGTCGCCGCGGGCGCCAACCCGACGTCGCTGGGCCGCGGCATCCAGGCCGCCGCCGACGCCGTCGTGGACGCCCTCAAGGCCAAGGCCACCCCGGTCAAGGGTCGGGACAACATCGCGCAGGTCGGCACCGTCTCCTCGCGCGACGCGTCGATCGGCAACCTGCTCGGCGAGGCCATCGAGAAGGTCGGCGAGGACGGTGTGATCACCGTCGAGGAGTCCTCGACGCTGGCCACCGAGCTGCAGATCACCGAGGGCGTCCAGTTCGACAAGGGCTACATCTCGGCGCACTTCGCGACCGACCTGGAGGCCCAGGAAACCGTCTTCGAGGACGCGCGCATCCTGCTGCACCGCGAGAAGATCAGCGCCCTGGCCGACCTGCTCCCGCTGCTGGAGAAGGTGGCGGAGGCCGGCAAGCCGCTGGTCATCGTGGCCGAGGACGTCGAGGGCGAGGCGCTGTCCACCCTGGTGGTCAACGCCCTGCGCAAGACGCTGCGCGTGGTCGCGGTCAAGGCCCCGTACTTCGGCGACCGCCGCAAGGCGTTCCTGGACGACCTCGCCGTCGTCACGGGCGCCACGGTGATCTCCGCCGAGGTCGGCCTGAAGCTGGCCGAGGCCGGGCTGGACGTGCTGGGCTCCGCGCGGCGGGTCGTGGTGTCGAAGGACGACACGACCATCGTCGACGGCGCCGGCGCCAAGGCCGACGTGGCGGGTCGCGCGGAGCAGCTGCGCCGCGAGATCGAGGCGACCGACTCGGACTGGGACCGCGAGAAGCTGCAGGAGCGGCTGGCGAAGCTGTCCGGCGGCATCGCGGTGATCAAGGTCGGCGCGGCCACCGAGACCGAGCTGAAGGAGCGCAAGCACCGCATCGAGGACGCGGTGGCGGCGACCAAGGCGGCGGTCGAGGAGGGCATCGTCCCCGGCGGCGGTTCCGCGCTGGTGCACGCCTCCAAGGTGCTGGACGGCGGTCTCGGCCTGTCCGGTGACGAGGCGACCGGCGTCGCGGTCGTGCGCGAGGCCCTGGGCTCGGCCCTGTTCTGGATCGCGGCCAACGCGGGCCTGGAAGGCGCCGTGGTGGTCAACAAGGTCCGCGAGCAGGACTGGGGCTTCGGCCTCAACGCGGCGTCGCTGACCTACGGCGACCTGCTGGAGGCCGGGATCATCGACCCGGTGAAGGTCACCCGCTCCGCCGTGGCGAACGCCGCGTCGATCGCGCGCATGGTGCTCACCACCGAGAGCGCGGTCGTGGAGAAGAAGGAAGAGGAGCCCGCCGCGGCCGGTCACGGCCACGGTCACGGCCACGGCCACTGAGGCCGACCGGCTCCACGCTCGTCCGAAGGGGGCGGCACCCACACGGGTGCCGCCCCCTTCGGCGTTCGAGCGGGCGCGCTTCGGCGGTTGGGCCTGGCGGTGGTTGGGCCTGGCGGGCCTGGTGGCGGCCGGCCTCAGGTCGACGGGTTCGGCGGCTGGGCGGTGTGCCGGCCCGGCGGCGGGGTGGGCCTGGCGGACAGTGGCCAGCCCGGCGGTTGGCGAGTCCGGCGGTGGGGGCTGCGGGTCCGGGCGGCGTGGTGTGTGTCGTGGGGGCGGGTCGTGAGGTGGACATGGCGGAGGGGCGGCGTGCGGAGCGCCGCCCCTCCGGCCGGAGGTGGTCTTCCCCGTTCGCGTCAGGCCATCGCGGGCTGGCGCTTGCGGGCCTTGATGATGCTGTCCCGCTCGGACTCCGAGAGACCACCCCAGATCCCGTAGGGCTCCTGCACCGCCAGCGCGTGGCGCCGGCACATCTCCAGCACGGGACACGTCAGGCACACGGCTTTGGCCCGTGCCTCCCGCCGCGCCCGCGCCGGACCGCGTTCCCCGTCCGGGTGGAAGAAGAACGCGCTGTCCATCCCGCGGCACGAGCCGCGCATCTGCCAGTCCCACAGGTCGGCGTTGGGACCGGGAAGCCTTCGGGTGTCCGCCATCGAGACCGCCTCCTTGGCCCACTGACGAGAACTGCTCCATTCGGCTTAACGATGATCCACCGTAGAACCGCGCCAAAACTTGTTCAAGGGGGTGGGCCGCACAAATGCGCAATTCATTCGATGGGTGATCAGTCGAGGTCACCCCCGGAGTTGCCCGTGACGTCAGGTGAACGGACGATGTCAGCGTGATGACGCCCCCCGAGCCCACCGCGGCGCCGCTCGACGACGCCCAGGAAACCGTTGCGGCAGAAGACGATCCTGCGCATTCGGTGCCCCTGTCGGTGGCCGCGGTCGCACGGCGGCTGGGCGTCGCGCCGGCCACGCTGCGCACCTGGGACCGGCGGTACGGCCTCGGACCCAGTGATCACACCACCGGGCGACACCGCAAGTACGCACCGCACGACGTGGCCCGGCTCGAACTGATGCAACGGGCCCTGCTGCGGGGCGCGTCGAGCGCCGAGGCGGCCAAGTACGCCCTCGCCACGCCCGTCCCGCAGCCCCGGCTGGTCCGCCGGACCGTCGCCCCGCCGCCCGTGCTGACCGGCGGCGAGTTCGACACCGGCGCACCGCCCGCCGGCGGGCGCGGGCTCAAGCTGCCGGGCGCGAGCCGGCTGGCGCGCGGGGTCGGCCGGGCGGCGCTGGCGATGGACTCGGCCGCCGTCCAGGTGCTGCTCGCGGACTCGATCGCGCAGGACGGCGTGGTCGCCACCTGGGACGACGTGGTCCGGCCGGTCCTCGCCGCCATCGCCGCGCGCTGGGAGCACTCGGGCGCGGGCGTCGAGGTGTCGCACCTGTTGGACGAGTGCGTGCTGGCCGCGATGGTCCGCGCGACCCCGATCGTCGCCGAACCGCGCAACCACCGGCCGGTGCTGCTCGCGTGCATGCCGGAGGAACGGCACAACCTGCCGCTGTACCCGCTGGCCGCGGAGCTGGCCCGGCGCGGGATCGACGTCCGGCAGCTCGGCGCGGCCCTCCCGCTGGACGCCCTCGCCAACGCGGTGAGACGGACCGCGCCCGCCGCCGTGGTGCTGTGGGCGCAGTTGCCGCGTTACGCCGATCCGGGTGCCGTGACGGCCCTGCCCCGGACGCGGCAGCAGGTGCGGCTGTTCGTCGGGGGACCGGGCTGGGAGCGCGGGGTCGTGCCGTCGCCCGCGGAGCGGATCAACGGCCTGGCCGAGGCGGCGGACGCCGTGGAACGGGCGGTGTGCTGACCCCGCCTACAGTGGCCGGGTGGACGAGCTGCGAGCTGCGGCGTTCGGCGACCGGCCGGGCGCGGACGTGTGGTGGGCCCTGGCCGGGACGCCGCGCGAGCGGTGGCTGGCGGCGGTCGCGCTCGGCGGCCGGGGGCACTACGCCGCGGCGGCCACCGCGTTGGGCGGACTCCTCCGGTCCGGTGATCACTTGATCGTCTCCCTGGCGGCCTCGACCCTGGCCTCCCACCGCCGCCAACTGGGTGGCCACACCGCCGCCCGCCCACTGGACGCCCTGGCCCTGACCGCCGCCGCCCACGCCGCCGCAGCCGCCGCCCCGCCCGCCGCCGGCGCGACAACCGCCCCGCCCGCCGCCGCCCCGACAACCGCCCCGACAACCGCCCCGCCCGCCGGCGCGACCGCCACCGGCCCCGCGACCACCGCCACCGACCCCGACGGCGTCGATCCCGCCGGCGCCCGGGCCGACGCGCTCCTGGGCCTGGCCGCCGACGCCCTGGGAGCCGGTCGCACCGACGAAGCCCGCCGCCTTCACGCCCGCGTCACCCCCCACTCCTGGCGCACCCGCGTCCGGCACGGCTGGGTCGCCGCCGAGATCGAGCTGGGCAGCGGTCACGCCCAGCGAGCGGTCGGGCCCGCCGAGGCCGCTCTCCGGCACGCCGAGGCCGCCGGCGCGACGCGACACGTCCTCAAGTCCAAGCTCGTCCTGGGGACCGCATTAGTGGTGTGGGGGACACCCGAAAGCGTCGATCGGGGCGTCCGCCTGCTACAGTGTGACCTAAATCACACCAACCACCACGGCCTCTCCTCGTTGATCTGGCCGACGGCGCTCGTGCTCCTGACCAGCCCGGCAGTCCGCAATAGTGCGGAGACCGCCGAGCTCCGGGAAACCGCCGCCAACGCTCTGAGCTGCGTGTTACGGAGAGCTGATCCGATCAGCCGACGAATCGCCGCCTCTTCGCCGTGGGTCCCGGCATCGCTGCTCCGTTCCGGGGAACCCCCGAACGCAGACGCTGAGACGAACTTCTTGACGGATTAAGCACCGGATCGTGTCAAGGTTCCGCCCCTAGCGTCCGATAGGGGAAGTGGAACGTCACTCGGCTGCAGGAAGGAGTCCCCGTGACCACGGTCCTTATTTGCGACGACCGGCGCAGTGTGCGGGAGGGTCTCACCCGCGTGATGTCGGCTGTCCCCGGGGTTAGCCGCATCGACTGCGTAGCGCACGGTGACGAGTTGTTGGCGCGTTTCTCCCGGCAGCCGGTCGACGTGGTGCTGGTGGGAACCCAGCGCGCCGTCCCGACCGGGGTCGAAGCGACCCGGCGACTCGTCTCGGCCAACCCGCAGGCAAACGTCATCGTCTTCGGGGCGCCCGACGACGCGGGGAGCATCGCCGCCGCCATCGCCGGCGGCGCCCGCGGCTACCTCCGCTGGGACGCCTCGCGTCCCGAGCTGGTGGCCGCGCTCGCCCACACCCTCGCGAGCACGTCCGTGCCCGCGCCGCGCCAGCCGTCCGACCCGGGGGTCCAGCTCACCGAGCGGGAGCTCCAGGTGCTGCGCGGGATGAGCCAGGGCAAGTCCAACGGGCAGATCGGCCGCGAGCTGTACCTGTCCGAGGACACCGTCAAGACCCACGCGCGCCGGCTGTTCCGCAAGCTCGGCGTCCGCGACCGCGCGCAGGCCGTCGCGCACGGCTTCCGCCGCGGCCTGGTGTCCTAGGACATCGGGACTCCCTCCTTCGCCGATTCGACTGATTCGGCCCGGTGACGTCACCGTCGCCGGGCCGGCTCGTTGTTAGGGCGTGTCGGCAGGTCAGATGGGGTCCAAAGACCCCTTTTGCGTGCATCCGGTCCCGCGACCGGTACGGTGAGTGTCACCGGTACGGGCGACGTCCGTCGCACCGTGCTGTTCGTTGTCGGTACGCCTACACGTAACACCAGGGCTGTTGTCTGCGATGACCAACTTGGGGGACGGACTGGACGCCGAAGTGGGCGCGGCCGTCGATGGCGACCGCCACGCGATCGAGCGGCTGCTGGCATCCATTCGTCCCTTGGTGGTGCGGTACTGCCGCGCCCGAGTCGGAAGGCAGGAGAGGTCTTTCGCTTCGGCGGACGACGTGGCCCAGGAGGTGTGTCTCGCGGTGCTGACGGCCCTGCCCAGCTATCGCGACCAGGGTCGGCCGTTCTTGGCGTTCGTCTACGGGATCGCAGCGCACAAGGTGGCCGACGCGCATCGCTCAGCTGCCCGGAACCGGTCCGAACCGGTGCCGGAGGTGCCCGACGCCCCCGAGACGGAAGCCGGTCCCGAGCAGCGCGCCATGCAGGGCGAGCTGTCCGGCCGGATGGCCCAGCTCCTGAAGATCCTTCCGGAGAAGCAGCGGGAGATCCTGCTGCTTCGCGTGGTCGTCGGCCTGTCGGCCGAGGAGACCGCCGACGCCGTCGGCTCCACGCCGGGCGCCGTTCGAGTGGCGCAGCACCGCGCCTTGGCCCGCCTCCGCAAGTCGTTGGCAGCGGAGGAGGTGGTCTGAGTGGCCGACCAGCACGAGAAGGGCGATGGAGAAGTCGTGCGCGGACGAGATGAGAGAACCCCGCTCACCTCGGATGACCCCTTGGTGGAGCCCGGTGACGACCTCGCGGGGATCCGAGCGGATGACGCTCTGCTGGACGCGCTGGGCGGGCGCGGACACGCGGAAGGGCTCGTCGAGGACGAGCTGAACGCGCTGCTGCTCGCGTGGCGGCGCGAAGTGGACAGCCGCCCGGTGGGCGAACTGGTCGACACCGACACCGCGGTGGCCACGATCGCCGCCGCGCAGCCCCAGCAACGGGGCCGCCACCGGTTCCTGATCCCGCTGGCGAGCGCCGCCGCCGTGCTGGCGATCGCGTTCACCGGCGTCAGCCTGGTGGCCCGCGACGCCCAGCCGGGTGACGCGCTGTGGGGTCTGACCAGGGTGTTGTACTCCGACCACGCCCGGTCGGTGGAAGCGGCCGTGACGGTCCGCACCGACCTGGAGACCGCCCGCGCCGCGCTGCGCGAGGGCCGCTACACCGAGGCCCGCGAGCTGCTGGACAAGGCGAGCACGGTCCTGCCGTCCATCTCCGCCGACGACGGCAAGGCCGACCTGGCGCAGAAGCACGAGTCGCTGGTCCGCGAGCTGACCAGCACCAACCCGGCGCCGACCAACCCGCCGGCGAGCCACTCGCCGTCGACGACCTCCGTGCTGCCGACCGAGCCGAGCACGCCGTCGTCCACGTCGCCGACCACGACGACCCCGGAGCCGACCACGACCACGGCCCCGACCACGACGACGACCGTGCCGACCACCGACGGCACCGCCGCTCCGCCACCGAGCAACGACCCGCCTTCGGGCGGCGAGACCCGCAACGAGCCGGGTTCAGAGCAACCGAACGCGAGCCCGACCGGCAATTGAGCGGTGTCGGATTGCGCGCCTCCGGCGCGCGGCCTCGCAAAACGAAGCCCGCCCCCAGGTAGCAGGGGCGGGCTTCGTCACATTCGGGCCGAGTCTTCCGTCACACGGCTCAGCGCGCGCCCTCGGTGGCGGTGACCCCATCCGCGTAACCGCGGCAGTACTCCCACGACACGTACGCCGTCGGGTCCGGGTCGTAGGCGGGCTCGTGGGGGCGCATCCGGCCGTCGGAGAGCAGCTGTTCCAGCGACGACCGCAGCAGTGCCCAGTCGTGGTAGTGCGGCTCCTGGCACTCGCCGCAGTCCACCACGATCCCCCGGACACCACGGTGTTCCAGCAGCGCCTGGTAGACGGCGAGGTCGCTCAGGTCGCCGATCAGCTCGGCCCGCTCGACGTCGTCCATCGGCGGGTGGTCGTGGTCCTCGTCGGGCGAACCCAGGGACAACGCCGGGTCCTCGGGGTCGCCCGCGAACGGGTCTGGTGGCAACGCGTCGTGCGGCACGACCCCGCACGGTACCGAAGAGACCCCCGACCACGTCCAGATACCATGGGCTGAACCCATCGCCGCCTGCGGAAAACCCCACTTCGCGGTCGGCGGGATCGCCGCACGACGGAAAGGCTCACCGGCCGCCATGACCAGCGAGTTGAACGCTGACGGAGTCCCGAGCAAGTTCGCGATGCTGGGACTGACCTTCGACGACGTGCTGCTGCTGCCGGCCGAGTCCGAGGTCGTGCCGAGCGGCGTGGACACCAGCACCCGCATCTCCCGCAACACCACCCTCCGCGTGCCGCTCGCGTCCGCCGCGATGGACACCGTCACCGAGAGCCGGATGGCGATCTCGATGGCCCGCCAGGGCGGCATCGGCGTGCTGCACCGCAACCTGTCCGTCGAGGAGCAGGCGCGGCAGGCCGAGACGGTGAAGCGGTCCGAGGCGGGCATGGTCAGCGACCCGGTGACGTGCTCCCCCGACGACACGATCCGCCACGTGGACGAGCTGTGCGCCCGCTACCGGATCTCCGGCGTCCCGGTGACCGACGCGCAGGGCAAGCTGGTGGGCATCATCACCAACCGCGACATGCGCTTCGAGGTGGACCACTCGCGCAAGGTCAGCGAGGTCATGACCAAGGGCCCGCTGGTCACCGCCCAGGTGGGCGTGTCCGCGGAGGCCGCGCTGGGCCTGCTGCGCCGCCACAAGGTGGAGAAGCTGCCGATCGTCGACGGCGACGGCAAGCTGCGCGGCCTGATCACGGTCAAGGACTTCGTCAAGACCGAGCAGTACCCGAACGCCTCGAAGGACCCGGACGGCCGCCTGCTGTGCGCCGCCGCGATCGGCGTCGGCGAGGACAGCTTCACCCGCGCCATGACCCTGGCCGAGGCGGGCATCGACGTGATCATGGTCGACACCGCGCACGGCCACCAGCGCAACGTGCTGGAGATGGTCGCCCGGGTGAAGAAGGAGCTGGGCGACGAGGTGGACGTGGTCGGCGGCAACGTCGCCACCCGGGCCGGCGCGCAGGCGCTGGTGGACGCGGGCGCGGACGGCGTGAAGGTCGGCGTCGGCCCCGGCTCGATCTGCACCACGCGCGTGGTCGCGGGCGTGGGCGTGCCGCAGATCTCCGCGATCTACGAGGCGTCGCTGGCGTGCCGCCCGGCGGGCGTGCCGGTGATCGGCGACGGCGGCATCCAGTACTCCGGCGACATCGCCAAGGCGATCGCCGCGGGCGCCAGCGCGGTCATGCTGGGCAGCCTGCTGGCGGGCACCGCCGAGTCGCCCGGCGACCTCATCCTGGTCAACGGCAAGCAGTTCAAGACCTACCGCGGCATGGGCTCGCTGGCCGCGATGCAGGGCCGCGGCGACCGGAAGTCCTACTCCAAGGACCGCTACTTCCAGGACGACGTGCTGTCCGAGGACAAGCTGGTGCCCGAGGGCATCGAGGGCCGCACGCCGTTCCGCGGCCCGCTGTCCCAGGTCGTGCACCAGCTCGCGGGCGGTCTGCGGGCGGCGATGGGCTACACCGGGTCGCGCACGATCGCCGAGCTGCAGGACAAGCAGCTGGTGCGGATCACGGCGGCCGGCCTGAAGGAAAGCCACCCGCACGACATCACGATGACCGTGGAAGCGCCGAACTACACGACCCGCTGAGCTAGAGTCCACGGGTTCCGCAGGTCAAGGAGAGGACGACACAAGGTGCGCGATCTGGTCGAGATCGGCATGGGCCGGACCGCGAGGCGGGCCTACGAGCTGGACGACATCGAGATCATCCCGTCCCGCAGGACCCGTTCGTCGAAGGACGTCTCGACGGCGTGGCAGATCGACGCCTACCGCTTCGAGATCCCGCTGATCACCCACCCGACGGATGCGATCGTCTCGCCCGGCACGGCGGTGGCGGTGGGCGAGCTGGGCGGTCTGGGCGTCCTCAACGCCGAGGGCCTGTGGGCGCGGCACGGCGACGTGGAAGAGGCGCTGTTCCGGCTGGTCCAGTCGGTGGAGGACACCGACGACCCGGCCGCGCCGGTCAAGGTGCTGCAGGAGCTGCACCAGGCCCCCGTGCGGATGGACCTGATCGCCGAGGCGATCAAGCAGGTGCGCGAGTCGGGCGTCACGGTGGCGGTGCGGGTCAGCCCGCAGCGGGCCGCCGAGCTGACCCCGGACCTGCTCGCGGCGGGCGTGGAGATCCTGGTCGTGCAGGGCACGATCATCTCCGCCGAGCACGTGTCGCGCGACGGCGAGCCGCTGAACCTGAAGTCGTTCATCGCGGACCTGGACATCCCGGTCATCGCGGGCGGCGTCGGCGACTACCGGACGGCCATGCACCTGATGCGCACCGGCGCGGCGGGCGTGATCGTCGGCTACGGCTACACCCCGGGCGTGACCACGACGGATTCGGTGTTGGGCATCGGCGTGCCGATGGCCACGGCCATCGCGGACGCGGCGGCGGCGCGCCGGGACTACCTGGACGAGACCGGCGGCCGGTACGTGCACGTCATCGCCGACGGCGGCGTGCTGACCAGCGGTGACGTGGCCAAGTCGATCGCGTGCGGCGCGGACGCGGTGATGCTGGGCGAGCCGCTCGCGGCGGCGGCCGAGGCGCCGGGGCAGGGCCTGTACTGGACGGCGGCGTCGGCGCACCCGTCGGTGCCGCGCAGCCACGTGTCCACCGGCGTGGACCAGGTGGTGGACCTGCGCAGCCTGCTGTTCGGGCCGTCGGTGGACCCGCGGGGCGTGACGAACCTGTTCGGCTCGCTCAAGCGCGCGATGGCCAAGACCGGCTACTCCGACATCAAGGAGTTCCAGAAGGTCGGCCTGACCGTCCGCGGCTGACCGATCCCGTGCGAAACCCCTCGTCCACGGGCGGGGGGTTTCGTGCGTTCGGGGGACTGAACCGATTGGGACTAGCTGTTACTTCGGGTTACGCCTAATCTGCCCCTCATGGGTGAACTCGCCGGTAACATCCGCACGGACTACGACGTCGTGGTCGTCGGCTCGGGCTTCGGCGGCAGCGTCGCCGCCCTCCGGCTGACCGAGAAGGGCTACCGCGTCGCCGTGCTGGAGGCCGGCCGCCGGTTCGCCGACGACGAGTTCGCCACCACGTCGTGGGACCTCAAGCGGTACCTGTGGGCGCCCGCGCTGGGGTGCTACGGCATCCAGCGCATCCACGCCCTGCGCAACGTGATGATCCTGGCCGGGTCCGGCGTCGGCGGCGGGTCGCTGGTGTACGCGAACACCCTGTACCGGCCGCTCAAGCCGTTCTACAACGACCGGCAGTGGGCGCACATCACGGACTGGGAGTCCGAGCTGGCCCCGTTCTACGACCAGGCCGGCCGGATGCTCGGGGTCGTGCCGAACCCGAGCACCACCCCGTCCGACGAGGTCATGAAGACCGTCGCCGAGCGCATGGGCGTGGCCGACAGCTTCCACCCGACGCCGGTCGGCGTGTTCTTCGGCGCGCCGGGCCAACCCGCCGAGGACCCGTACTTCGGCGGCGCGGGACCGGCCCGCACGGGCTGCACCGAGTGCGGCGAGTGCATGACCGGCTGCCGGGTCGGCGCGAAGAACACCCTGGTCAAGAACTACCTGTACCTGGCCGAGCGCAACGGCGCGGAGGTGCTGCCGCTGACCACCGTCACCGGCCTGCGCCAGGCGGCGGACGGCACGTGGTCGGTGGACACCCGGCGCACGGGCGCCAAGCTGCGGCGCGGCCGGCGCACCATCACCGCCGGTCAGGTGGTGCTGGCGGCCGGCACGTGGGGCACCCAGCAACTCCTGCACCGGATGCGCGACGAGGGCGCGCTGCCGAAGTTGTCCCGCAAGCTGGGCGAACTGACCCGCACGAACTCCGAGGCGATCATCGGCGCCGGCCGCTTCACGGTGGACGAGGACCGCAACTTCAGCCAGGGCGTGGCCATCACGTCGTCCATCCACCCCGACGAGCAGACCCACATCGAGCCGGTGCGCTACGGCAAGGGCAGCAACGCGATGGGCCTGCTCCAGACCCTGGCCACCGACGGCGCCAAGTCCACGCCCCGGATCCTGCAGTTCCTGGTCCAGGCGGTGCGGCACCCGGTGCGGCTGGCGCGGCTGCTGTCGGTGCACCGGTGGAGCGAGCGGACCGTGATCCTGCTGGTCATGCAGAGCCTGGACAACTCGATCACGACGTACACCAAGAAGGGCGTCTTCGGCCGGAAGCTCACCTCCAAGCAGGGCCACGGCGAACCCAACCCGGCCTTCATCCCGGCCGGCCACCGGGCGAACCTGCTGGCGGCGGAGACCATCGACGGCGTGGCGGGCGGCACCTGGGGCGAGCTGTTCAACATCCCCCTGACCGCCCACTTCATCGGCGGCTGCCCGATCGGCTCGGACCCGGAGTCGGGCGTGATCGACCCGTACCACCGCGTGTACGGCTACCCGGGCCTGTCGGTCGTGGACGGCGCGGCGATCTCGGCCAACCTGGGCGTGAACCCGTCGCTGACCATCACGGCGCAGGCGGAACGCGCGTTCTCGCTGTGGCCGAACAAGGGCGAGGCCGACCAGCGCCCGGCGCAGGGCGAGGGCTACCGGCGGGTGCCCGCGGTGACCCCGGTGCGGCCGGCCGTCCCGGCCGACGCTCCCGGCGCCCTGCGGCTGCCGATCGTGGAGGTCCGCACCAAGGCGTGAACCCGCTCGAACTCGGCCGGGGCAGCGGGTGGTGGCCGCCCCTATGGTGGGAGGCGTGGCAGCGAAGCCGTTTGCGTCCAGTGCCGACCTCGCACCCAAGGACGAGGAGTTCGTCCGCCTCGCCGAAGGCGTCTACGCCCTCACCGCCGAAGGCGACCCCAACGTCGGCGCGATCGAGGGCGAGGACTTCCTCGTCTGCGTCGAGGCCCGCGCGACACCCGTGGCCGCCCGCCGGTGGCTCGACCTCCTGCGCGAGCACACCGACAAACCCGTCCGCCACCTGGTCCTCAGCCACTACCACGCCGTCCGCACGCTGGGCGCGAGCGCGTTCGGGGCCGAGCAGGTCATCGCGCACGAGAACACCCGGGCCCTGATCGCCGAACGCGGCGAGCAGGACTGGGCCAGCGAGTACGCCCGCATGCCGCGCCTGTTCGAGGACCCCGCCTCCGTCCCCGGCCTGACCTGGCCGACCCTGACCTTCACCGACCGCCTCACCATCCCGCTCGGCGGCGACCGCGGCGACCTCGAACTGCGCCACTGCGGACGCGGCCACACCGCCGGGGACATCGTGGCGTGGCTGCCCCAGCAGCGGATCCTGTTCGCGGGCGACCTGGTCGAGAGCCGGGCCGCCCTCTACACCGGGGACGCGTTCCACGACGAGTGGGCCTCCACCACGCTCGACGCCGTCGCCGCCCTGGGCGCGGAGCAGTTGGTCGGCGGCCGGGGCGCGGTGGCGCGGGACCGCGGCGAGGTCGAGGCGGCGATCGCCCAGTCCCGGCACTTCCTGGACGAACTGCGCCGCACGGTCGGCACCGTCCACCGCTCGGGCGGCACGGTCGCGGAGGCCTTCCGGGCCGCCCACGACGCCCTCGCGCCCCGGTACGGCCGGTGGCCGATCTTCGAGCACTGCCTGCCGTTCAACGTGCAGCGGTACTGGGACGAGTGCGACGGCGTCGACTGGCCGCGGATCTGGACCGCCGAACGCGACCAAGAGGTGTGGGCGGCGTTGCGGTGACCCCGGTCGTGGTGGTCGGCGCGGGGCCGGTGGGCATGACGGCGGCCCTGTTGCTGGCGCGCGCCGGGGTGCCGACGGTGGTCCTGGAGGCCGCCGACGCCCGCACCGCTGTCGGCAGCCGGTCCATCTGCTTGCAGCACGACGTCCTGCACGTCCTGGAGCGGGTCGGCGTGGGGCGGTCGGTGGTCGAGGCCGGCGTCACCTGGTACCGCGGTCGGACGTTCTTCCGGGGGCGCGAGGTGCTCACCCTGGACCTGCCGCGGCGACCGGGCTTCCCGCCGTTCGTGAACACGCCGCAGACGGAGGTGGAGCGCATCCTGGAGGCACGGGTGCGGGCCGAGCCGCTGATCGATCTCCGTTACGGGCAACGGGTAGTAGGCATCTCGCAGGACGATGACGGAGTCACTTTGTCTACTGTGGACAGTGTCGTTGTCGGCACCCACTGCATCGCCGCCGACGGCGTGAAGTCCACCATCCGCGACCTGCTGGGCATCTCGTTCGAGGGCCACTCGTTCCGGGACCTGTTCGTGATCGCGGACATCCGGGTGGACCTGGGTCATGCGGAACCCGAGCGCCTGTTCCACTTCGACCCGCCCTGGAACCCGGGCCGCCAGGTGCTGCTGCACCCGCAACCGGGCGGCGTGTACCGCATCGACTGGCAGGTCCCGGAGGGTTTCCGGCTGACGGACGAGCACATCAGGCGCATCACGGGCGAGCGCCCGTACGAGGTGCTGTGGCAGTCCACGTACCGCTTCCACCAGCGTCGGGCGGAGCGCTTCCGAGTGGGTCGGGTGTTCCTCGCGGGGGACGCGGCGCACGTCATGAGCCCGTTCGGCGCGCGGGGCTTGAACTCGGGCATCTGCGACGCCGACAACGCGACGTGGAAGATCGCCCTGGACCGGGCGGGTGAGGCGGGACCGGCGTTGCTGCCGTCGTACGAGATCGAGCGCGGCGCGGCGGCTGATGAGAACTTGCGGGTGACGGGCGCGACGATGCGCTTCCTGGTGCCGTCGACGGAGGAGGAGCGCCGGTACCGCCTGGAGGCGCTGGAACGCGGCGACAAGGCTCGCATCGACTCGGGCAGGCTGTTCGAGCCGTTCCCCTACCGGGATTCACCCCTGACGTCCCCGGGCTGCACCGGCGAACTGGCCCCCGCCGGCTCCACCTACGGCCCAACCTTCACCCTGACCGCCAAATCCCTGATCCGCCCAGACGGCCACTACGCCACCCACCACCTCCCACCCGAACCCGCTCCCACACCCTCTCCCACTTCCGTACCCCCAGCCTCGACCCCCTCAACCTCGACGCCCCTAGCCTCCGCACCCGCCGCCTCCGCACCCGCCGCCTCCACACCCGCAACGGAACGCGTGGGCCCGCATATGCCCGCGCGCATGGCCGCCGCCCTTCAGCGAGCTAAAGGTTTCACTTCACTGAACTAAAATTTTCACCCAAGGATGGCGGCGCAGGGAGAGCCAAGCCAAGCGGCACCACCCCCGCGCCGCACTCATCTGCGCCCCGTCCGCGCCGCCCCGTCCGCGCCGAGCCATCCGCGCCGCCCAACCGACCCAATCGCGCCGAGCCCAGCCATCCACGCAGTGCTCTGCCGATCCGCGCCGCGTCCGGCTCATGCATGCCGCGCCCGGCCGGCCCGCGCCCAGCTAAGCGAGGCCGCGCCGAGCTTGCCCGTGCCGAGCCCGCCCGCGCCGAGCCCGCCCACGCCGAGCCCCGCCGAGCCAAAGGCCCGCCGGTCACCGACGCCGAACGGTCAACCTGAACCCCTCCGGTTTCAAGGTCAACATCTCCACCACCCGCAACCGGTACTCCGGATCCGGCGTCAACTCGTACCGCCGCAACACGGCCCCCAACGCCAACGTCGCCTCGTGCAACGCGAACTGCCGCCCGATGCAAGCCCGCTCCCCGGTCCCGAACGGCTTGTAGACGTGCCCCGCCCGCGCCCGGACCGCCTCCGGCGCGAACCGGTCCGGATCGAACCGCTCCGGTTCCGGCCACACCGTCGGGTCCCGGTGCACCAAGGGCAACAACACCAACGCCCACTGCCCCGCGCGCATCGGGTACCGCGAATCCAGCACGGTGTCCACCCGAGCCTCCCGCGCGTACCCCGGCGCGGTGGGCCACAGGCGCAGGGCCTCGTCCAGGATTCGGCGCACGTACCGCAGCTTGGTCACCTGCTCGAACGCCGGCGCCTCGACGTCGCCCCACACGGCATCGATCTCCGCGCGCGCCTTCTCCACCACCGCGGGGTTGCGGGACAGGTAGTACAGCGCGAACGACAGCGCCCCGGACGTCGTCTCGTGCCCCGCGATCAGGAACGTGATGACCTGGTTCCGGACGTTCACCTCGTCCAACGCCCCCGACGCCAGCATCAGGTCCAGCAGGTCCGGGCGGTCCGTCGACGGGCCCGACGCCACCCGCGCCCGGATCACCTCGTCCACGACCTCCGCCAGGTACGCCACGTCCGCCCGGTAGCGCGATTCGGCCGCTCGTCCGAAGAGCTTCGCCGCCAACGGGAACTGGAAGCTCTTCCGCTGCGCATGGCGCAACGACCCGATCATCGCCCGCACGAACGGGTGTGCCTGCTCGCGTCGGAACGAGTCGAACGGGTAGCCGAAGCCGACCCTCCCGATGGTCTCCAGGGTCAGGTTGGTCATGTCCGCCGACACGTCCACCACGCCGCCCCGGTCCCACTTGCCGACCAGTTCGCCCACCACGTCCACCATCGCCGGGTGGTACGCGCGCATGGCGCTCTGCGTGAACGCCGGCATCAGGACGTCGTGCGCGGCCTTCCAGTTCGGTTCCTCGTTGTACGCGGTGAACAGGCCGTCGCCGCCGATGACCCGCAGTTCCTCGACGCCCAGGGCGAGGTGCTTGGCGAAGCGCTTCTCGTCGGACAGCTCGGCGGTCAGGTGGGCCCCGCCGATGAAGACGATCTCCCGGTCCAGGAACCGCCGCGTGAAGATCGGCCCCAGGTCGCGGCCCTGGCGCATGGTGTCCTGCACGGGGGTGCGCCGGGACGTGCCGATGACGTCGCCGATCAGCGGCACCCGCCAGCGCGGGTGCGGGATGGTCGACGTGTCCATGACCGGGGCGGCCATCAGCGCTTGGCCTTGTTCGACGCGGACATCCGCTCCATCACGTCGTCCGCGCCCGTGCGCCGCTGGATCGCCTCCACGAACCCCGGGAACGCCCCGCCGAGCGTGCTGGCCACCCGCAGCTCCACCGGGGCCACGTTGACCTCGGCGCGGTTGCGCTCGATCGCCTCGACCACGCCGGCGGCGACCTGCTCCGGCGACACGGTCCGCATGCCGGCCGGCGGCTTGGCCCCGGTGTCGGCGAACATCCCCGCGTCCCGCACGAACCCGGGCTGCACCACCGACACCCCGACGCCCGTGCCCGCCAGGTCCTGCCGCACCCCCAGGCCGAACCCGCGCAGCCCGAACTTGGTGGCGTTGTAGAGCGACGCGTAGGGCGAGGTGACCTTGCCCGCCAACGACCCGATCAGCACGACGTGCCCACGCCGGCGTTCCACCATGCCCGGCACCAGGGCGTGGGTCAGGGCGATCGGGGCGTCCAGGTTCACGCTCAACGCCCGCCGCACCTCCTCCGGGGTGAAGTCGGTGAGCTTCCCGTTGGCCGGCAGGGCCGCGTTGGCGACCAGCACGTCCACCTCGCCCGCCGCCGCCACCAGCGCCCGCACGCCGTCCGGCTCGGCGAGGTCGGCGACCAGCGCCCGGCCACCGGTCTCGGCGGCCAGCGCCGTCAGCTCGGCCTCCTTGCGGCCCGTGAGCACGAGCCGCGCACCCCGTGCGGCCAAGGCGCGGGCGATGGCGTGCCCCAGGCCGCCCGTCGCGCCGGTCAACAGCACGGTGCTTCCCCTGACGTGCATCGCGGTCCTCCCGGGTGAATACTGTTCGTTCGAACGAACAGTATCCGAAATCGCACGCGGCGACGACCGGGCCACTGGTCCGGTGCGGGAAGATGGGGACATGACCAGACCGGCCGAGACGCGGCAGCGGATCATCAGCGCGGTGCTGCGGATCATCGGCGACGACGGCGTGGCGGGCGTCACCAACCGCCGCATCGCCCAGGAGGCCGGGGTCTCGCTCGGCTCGGTCACCTACCACTTCGCCACCCAGCAAGACCTGCTGCGCGCCAGCCTCCTGCACTTCGTCGACTGCGAGACCAGGCACTTCGGGCAGCTCGCCCGGCAGACGCAGGGGGAGTGCGCCGACCTCGGGCACGTGGTCGAACTGGTCCGCGAGGTGGCCAACACCGTGCCGCAGGACAGCGAGCGCATCGCCCCCTACGAGCTGTACCTGCACGCCGGCCGGGACCCCGAGCTGCGCGACGCGGCCTCCGCCTGCTTCACCGCCTACGACAAGCTGGCCGCGACCGTGCTGACCGCGCTGGGCGTGCCGGACGCGGAGAAGGTGGCGGGTGCCGTCGTCGGGCTGATCATGGGCATGAAGCTGCGCGCCCTCGCCACCGGCTCCGGCACGGACGACCTGGTGGACGGCCTGTTGATGCTGGTCAAGGGCGCGGCGGAACCGCCGCGCCACGACTGACCGGGCTCAGACCAGGCGGCGGTCCGAGGCCCACCGCGAGAGCTCGTAGCGGTTGGACAGCTGGGTCTTGCGCAGGACGCTGGACACGTGCGTCTCGACCGTCTTCACCGAGATGAACAGCTCCGACGCGATCTCCTTGTACGCGTAACCGCGCGCGAGCAGCCGCAGCACGTCCCGCTCCCGGGGCGTCAGCAGGTCCAGCTCGGGGTCGCTGATCGGGGCCGCGCCCGGCCGGTCCGCGAACGCGTCCAGCACGAACCCGGCCAACCGGGGGCTGAACACCGCGTCGCCCTCGGACACGCGCACCACCGCGCGCACCAGCTCCTGGCTGGAGATCGTCTTCGTCACGTACCCCCGCGCGCCCGCGCGGATCACGGCGATCACGTCCTCCGCCGCGTCGGACACCGACAGGGCCAGGAACACCACCTCGGGCAGCGTCGTCCGGACCTGGCGGAGCACCTCCGCCCCGCCGCCGTCGGGCATGTGCACGTCCAGCAGCACCACGTCCGGGCGGACGTGGTTGATGCCCACGACCGCCTCGCCCACGGAACCCGCCTCGCCCACCACGTCGACCTCGTCGGTGATGGAGTCCAGCTCGGCGCGCACCCCGGCGCGGAACAGCGCGTGGTCGTCCACGAGGAACACCCGCACCGGCGTTTCCCGGCCTGTCACGTCCGCACCCCTCCTAGTTCCCGGACCTCGGCATGTAGAGCTGCACTTCCGTCCCCTCGCCGGGGGTGGTGCGCAGCCGCACCTCGCCGCCGTGCCGGTCCATCCTCCCCCGGATCGAGTCCGCGAGGCCATGCCGGTCCTCGGGGACGGTGTCCGGGTCGAAGCCCTTGCCGCGGTCGCGCACGAACACGGTCACCCGTTCGGGTTCCACCTCACCGTAGACGCTGATCTCGCCGACGCCCGCGTGCTTGGCCGCGTTGACCATCGCCTCCCGGGCCGCCTGCACCAGGGCGAGCAGGTTCGGGTCCAGCTCGCAGTCGCCGACGACGACCTGCTGGACGGTCAGCGCGAAGTGGTCCTCGACCTCGCCGGAGGCCTTGGCGATGGCCGCGGACAGGGTGGTCGGCTGGTTGTTGTCCTCGACGTTGCGCCCGTAGAGCCACTCGCGCAGCTGGCGCTCCTGGCCTCGGGCCAGGCGCTTGACCTCGCGCGGGTTCTCGGACTGCTTCTGGATCAGCGCAAGCGTTTGCAGCACGGAGTCGTGCAGGTGGGCGGCGATCTCGGCGCGTTCCTCGGTCCGGATGCGGACCCGGCGCTCCTCGCCCAGGTCGTTGATCAGCTTGATCCACAGCGGCACGGTCAGCACGGCCACGCCGCCGAGCGTGGCGACCACGGCGAGCAGCGCGAACCTGAGCTGGTCGATGCCGTAGCTGTTGACCAGGAGCACGCCGATGCCGATGGCGACCAGGGCCACGCCCGCGAGCACCCGCACGACCGCCGACCGGCCGCTGCCGAGCAGCCCGGACCGCGCGCCGTCCCGCCAGCGCCGCCGCTGGGCCTCGTCCGCCTCGCGCCACACCACGGCCGCGCCGACCAGGGCCACCGCGAGCGGTCCGACGATCCAGCCGCTGACCGGCCCGGACACCAGCCCGCTGATCACCGCCGCGCCGATGCCCAGCGCGACCAGTCCGAGCGCCTGTTGCCGCTCCTTGGACCCCGAAGGCCGTTCCGGCGCGTCCACGTCCCGCTGCGGCACGAACAGCCACAGCAGGCCGTAGGCGACGATGCCGACGCCGTTGAGGGCGGTCAGGGCCGCGAACGCCGCGCGCACCCAGAACACGTCCACGCCGAGGTGGTCGGCCACGCCCCCGGCCACGCCGGCGACGACCCGGCCGCCGCGCCGCCGGCGCACCGGTTCGGGCAAGCGGGACGGCCTGG
Organism: Saccharothrix sp. NPDC042600; assembly: GCF_040647305.1. Classification (NCBI taxonomy): domain Bacteria; kingdom Bacillati; phylum Actinomycetota; class Actinomycetes; order Pseudonocardiales; family Pseudonocardiaceae; genus Saccharothrix; species Saccharothrix sp. NPDC042600. The sequence goes on from NZ_JBEZBW010000008.1 coordinate 132,960, forward strand.
CCGCGGTCGGTTGCCTGTCCACGGTCTCCACCACCTGCGAGGTCACGGTCCGATCGTCACACGAGCGGATTTCGGATTCATCAGGGTTCCACCCGATGCCGGGTTCAGGGTGGGTCCCCGATGCGCATCGTGCCCGGCAACGGCGATGCTCGTCATCGTGAGCGGGAACCTGAGCACAGCCGGCGTCGAGCAGACGCTCAAGGACTTCTGGGTCAGCAGGCCCAGGCGGCCACACGAGGGGCGCAAGGTCGCCGGTGTCGCCGCCGGTATCGCGGAGCGGTACCAGATCGACCCGGTCATCGTCCGGGTCGCGTTCGTGGCCATGGCGCTGTGCAACGGCGCGGGCATCCTGATCTACCTGTTGGGGTGGTTGTTCCTCCCCCAGGAGGGTGACGAGACCTCCGCGGCGGAGGCGTTGGTCGGCCGGGGCCGCAGCTCCACCCCCGCGCCGCTGACCGTGCTGCTCGGGCTGGCGGTGCTGCCGGCGTCCGGGCTGTTCGTGGACGGCGGTTTCACCATGGTCGGCGGGCTCCTGCTGTCCGTCGGCGCCATCTACGCGCTGCACCGAGGCCGCGGCGCGCTGAACCGTCCCGCTCCGATCCCCGAGGTGAGCCCCGTGGACACCGCAGACGCCCAGACCACCCGCGTCACGCCGCCCGCCTGGGACCCGCTGGGCGCCGCGCCGTTCGCGTGGGACCTGCCCGAGCCGACCCCGACCACCCCGCCCGTGCCGGTCACCCCGGCCCGGACGCGCCGCAAGTCGCGCGTCGGCGGGGCGACGTTCGGGCTGGCGCTGGTCGTGCTGGCCGGGTCGATGGTGGCCGCCGGGTACAGCGACTGGTTCACCGCGCCGCACGTCATCGGCCTGGTGGTCGCGACGCTCGGCCTGGGGATGCTGGTCGGCGCGTTCCGCGGTGGCGGCGGCAAGGGCCTGATGGGCCTGGTCGTGCCGCTGAGCGTGGCCGGGATCGTGATGACGACGGTGGACTTCCCGGAGTGGAGCGAGTCCGACCGGTACGGGGACGTGTCGGCGCGGCCGACGGCGGTCGTGGACGTGCAGCAGAAGTACGAGTCGAACATCGGCACCGTGGACGTGGACCTGACCGGGCTGCCCGCGTCCGGCACGGTGCGGACGGCGGTCGAGATCGGCCTGGGGGAGGCGCGGGTGATCGTGCCGAAGAACGCGGACGTGGTCGCGGTGTGCCACGCCGACATGGGCGCGGTGACCTGCCTGGACAAGCGGGCGGACGGCAAGGGCCCGACCGAGCGGGTGACCGACAACGGCCCCGACGGCGAGGGCGGGCTGAAGATCGAGCTGGACGTGAAGGCCGGCATGGGAGAGGTGGTGGTGAGCCGTGGCTGACGGGGAACTGAAGGAGAAGCGGGGCGTCGACGTGGTGGGCGCGGTGTTCGGGGTCGCGGCCCTGGTCGCCGCCGCGTACATGCTGTCCGACGGGGCGGCGTGGCCGGACTTCCTGGACCTGCGCTGGGCCCTGGCGGGCGCCGCGATGGTCATCGGCCTGGGCCTCCTGGCCGGCTCCGCCCGCCGCCGCTGACGACGGCGACAACCCCCACAACGCGAAGGGCCGCTCCCCACGAGGAGCGGCCCTTCTGCACGTTCGCGGTGGGATCACTCCCACTCGATGGTGCCCGGCGGCTTGCTCGTCACGTCCAGCACGACCCGGTTGACCTCCGCCACCTCGTTGGTGATCCGGGTCGAAATGCGCTCCAGCACGTCGTACGGCAGGCGCGTCCAGTCGGCCGTCATGGCGTCCTCCGACGACACCGGCCGCAGCACGACCGGGTGACCGTACGTCCGCCCGTCGCCCTGCACGCCCACGCTGCGCACGTCCGCCAGCAACACCACCGGGCACTGCCAGATCGTGCGGTCCAGGCCCGCCGACGTCAGTTCCTCGCGGGCGATCGCGTCGGCCTTGCGCAGGATCTCCAGGCGCTCCGCCGTCACCTCGCCGATGATCCGGATGCCCAACCCCGGCCCCGGGAACGGCTGCCGCTGCACGATCGTCTCCGGCAGCCCCAGCTCCGTGCCGACCCGGCGCACCTCGTCCTTGAACAGCGCCCGCAGCGGCTCGACCAGGGTGAACTGCAGGTCGTCGGGCAGGCCGCCGACGTTGTGGTGGCTCTTGATGTTCGCCGTGCCCGCGCCGCCGCCGGACTCGACCACGTCCGGGTACAGCGTGCCCTGCACGAGGAACCGGTAGTCGCCCTCGGCCTTCAGGTCGCGCTCGGCCTGCTCGAACACGCGGATGAACTCGCGGCCGATGATCTTGCGCTTCTCCTCCGGGTCCGTGACGCCCTTCAACGCGCCCAGGAACCGCTCGCGCGCGTCCACGGTGACCAGCTTCACGCCGGTCGCGGCCACGTAGTCCCGCTCGACCTGCGCCCGCTCGCCGGCCCGCAGCAACCCGTGGTCGACGAACACGCAGGTCAGCCGGTCGCCGATGGCGCGCTGCACCAGGGCCGCCGCGACGGCGGAGTCCACGCCGCCGGACAGGCCGCAGATGGCCTTCCCGTCCCCGACCTGCTCGCGGATCCGGGCGACCTGCTCGTCCACGATCGACGACGTCGTCCACTGCGGCCGGATACCCGCGATCTCGTGCAGGAACCGCCGCAGCACCTCCTGGCCGTGCGGAGAGTGTCCCACTTCCGGGTGGTACTGGACGCCCGCGAACCGGCGCTCCCGGTCCTCGAACGCGGCCACCGGCGCGCCGTCGCTGGACGCCGTCACGGTGAAGCCCTCCGGTGCCCGGGTGACGCAGTCGCCGTGGCTCATCCACACCGGGTGGTTGCCGGGCAGCTCCTCGTGCAGGAGACCCCCGTTGGCCTGGACGTTCACCTCGGTGCGCCCGTACTCGCGGGTCCCGGTGTGCTCGACGGTGCCGCCGAGAGCGCCCGCCATGGCCTGGAAGCCGTAGCAGATGCCGAACACCGGGACACCCACGTCGAACAGCTTCGGGTCCACCTGCGGGGCGCCCGGCTCGTAGACGCTGGAGGGGCCGCCGGACAGCACGATGGCGGCCGGGTCCTTCTCCACCAGCTCGGCCACGCTCGCGGTGTGCGGCACGACCTCGGAGTACACCTGCGCTTCGCGCACGCGACGGGCGATCAGCTGCGCGTACTGCGCACCGAAGTCAATGACCAGAACGGGGCGGCTGCTGCTCTCAGACACGGCTGACATCGTCTCAGACCTGCACCGGGTGCTCAGAACGGCCTAGGTTGTGCCCCATGGACGCGTTCACCCCGCAGCCACGCCCCTGCTGGATCGCCGGACGTCCGGAGCAGGGCGCCGGGGCCACCACCGTCACCCACCCCTACGACGGCACGGAGGTCGCGTCGGTCGCCGTACCCGGTCCCGACCAGGTGGAACGGGCGGTGGCCGCCGCGGCGGCCGTGGCCAGGGAGTTCCGCCGCACCCCCGCGCACGTCCGGGCGAAGGCGCTGCTGCACGTCTCCCAGACCCTCGCCGAGCGCGCCGAGGAGATCGCCGAGACCATCACCGCCGAGAACGGCAAGCCCCTCAAGTGGGCGAACGTCGAGGTCCAGCGGGCGGTCAACACGTTCCGCTTCGCCGCCGAGGAGGCCCGGCGGTTCACCGGCGACCTCCAGCGCCTGGACACCGACGCGAACGGCGAGGGCCGCCTGGCGGTGGTCCGCCGGGTCCCGCGCGGCCCGGTGCTGGCCGTGGCCCCGTTCAACTTCCCGCTCAACCTGGTCGCGCACAAGGTCGCCCCCGCGCTGGCGGTGGGCGCCCCGGTGATCGTGAAGCCGGCCTCCGCGACGCCGCTGTCCGCGCTGCTGCTGGGCGAGGTCCTGGCCGAGGCCGACCTGCCCGAGGGCGTCTTCTCCGTGCTGCCGGTGCGCGGCGCGGACATGAAGTCGCTGGTCACCGACGAGCGCCTGCCGGTCATCTCGTTCACCGGCTCGACCGAGGTGGGCTGGTCGCTGACCGACAGCGCGCCGCGCAAGCACGTGGTGATGGAGCTGGGCTCGAACAGCGCGGCCATCGTGTGCCCGGACTGGCCGGACCTGCGCTGGGCGGCGGCCCGCATCGCGACCTTCGGCAACTACCAGGCCGGCCAGTCGTGCATCGCGGTCCAGCGGGTCCTGGTCCACCGGGACGTGGCGGACGAGTTCGTGCCCGAGCTGGTGGCCGCGGTCCGCGCGCTGAAGACCGGCGACCCGCACGACCCGGAGGTCGAGGTCGGGCCGCTGATCGACGAGGACAACGCCCGCCGCGTGGAGGAGTGGGTGGCCGAGGCCGTGTCCGGCGGCGCGACCCTTCACGTGGGCGGCGGCCGGACCGGGACGTCGGTCGAGCCCGCCGTGCTCCAGGACGTGCCCGCGGACGCCCGGCTGTGGCACCAGGAGGTCTTCGGGCCGGTGCTCGCGGTGTCCGTCGTGGACTCGGTGGAGGAGGCGTTCGCGCAGGCCAACGCCACGCGGTACGGCCTGCAGGCGGGCGTGTTCACCCGGGACGTGACGGTGGCCTTCGAGGCGGCGGCCGAGCTGGAGGTCGGCGGGGTGATCATCGGCGACGTCCCGTCCTACCGCGCGGACCAGATGCCCTACGGCGGCGTGAAGGGGTCGGGCACCGGGCGCGAGGGCGTGCGGTCGGCGATGGAGGACTTCACCGAGGAGCGCACGATGGTGCTCACCGGCATCACGCTCTGACCGCCCGCGGTCAGGCGACGCGTTCGGACGCCAGGATCCGGAGGTCACCGGCCACCGGCTGCACCAGCAGCCGGTAGGTCTCCACGGTGGGGGTGCCGAGCTGGACGAACGTCAGCTCCACGTCCGCCGTGAAGTGGTCGTCCTCCCGGGACACCACGACGTCGCCCACGTGCACGGTGTCGTACTTGCCCCAGAACTCCGCGTACTCGCCGAAGTCCGGGCGGAAGTCCGGGGACAGGTTCTCCCAGGCCGCCGACGGGTCGTCGGCCACCAGCGCGTAGTGGGCGCGGACGAAGTCGCCCACGGCCGAGTCGTCGAAGGCCGGCGGCGCGACGACCCGCGCGTCGGTCTGGCCGGGGGGCGGGGTGGGCGCCGACCGGTCCGCGGTCAGCGACGCGGCGGCGATCGCGCCCGCCGCGACCACCAGGATGACGGTGGCGATCGCCGGCGCGAGCCAAGTCGGCCGCGGGCGGTCCACCGGCGGGTCGGCAAGCAGGTCCACGGCGTCGGCGGCCGACGGGCGTTCCGCCGGGTCCACGGCCAGCAGGCGGTTCAGGACGCCGGACAGCGGGCCCGGCGACGGCGGGGTGATGTCGGCCCGCGCCGCCTTGTAGAGCAGGGCGAGGCTGTTGTCGGTCACGCCGTAGGGCGGGGTGCCCTCGGTCGCCGTGTAGAGGGTCGCGCCCAGGGAGAACACGTCGGCGGCCGTGCCCGGCTGGTCGCCGCGCGCGACCTCGGGCGCCAGGTACGCGGGGGTGCCGGTGAGCATGCCGGTGTCGGTGAGGGTGCCGTCGTCCACCGAGCGGGAGATGCCGAAGTCGGTCAGCTTCACCGCGCCGTCGTGGCCGATCAGGACGTTGGACGGCTTCACGTCGCGGTGGATGATGCCCGCCGCGTGGGCCGCGGCCAGGGCCGACGCCACGAGGCCGCCGATGCGGGCCGCCTCCGCGTGGTCCAGGGTGCCGCGTTCGGCCAGCAGCCCGGCCAGGCTGCGCGCGGGCACGTACTCCATCACCAGCCAGGGCCGGTCGTCCTCCACCACCACGTCGAACACCGCGACGGCGTTCGGGTGGTGCAGCCGGGCGGCGTTGCGCGCCTCGCGCAGCGCGCCCTCGTCGGGCCGGCGGAGCTGCTTGACGGCCACCTCGCGGTCCAGCAGCGCGTCGCGCGCCCGCCAGACGATGCCCATGGCACCGCTGCCGACCCGCTCGACCAGCGCGTACCGCCCGCCGACCGTCGTCCCCGCCTCGTGCACGCGTGGAGGGTAGCGGCCGGGGTCAGTTCGTGGAGACGAGCTTGGCCAACTCGCGGTCGAAGTCGATCCACAGGTCCTCCTCGCCGGGCTGGACCACGTCGTAGGTGAGGTCCAGGAACTCGGCGATGTCCTCGGCCTGGGCGGACAGGATCGCGAAGCCGGTCGGCGCGTTCAGCTCCAGCAGGACCCGCTCCGGGTCGTCGGCGGCCGGGCGGACCAGGATGTCGCCCTCGCCGGACGCGGTCAGCAGACCGTCGGCCAGCAGGTCCCGGGCGAAGATCCACTCGACCTTGCCCTGCCCGGTGTGGAACAGGACGGCGACCGCGTACGGGTCTTCCGGTTCGTAGTGCAGCTCGGCTTCCACCGGGGCCGGCGCGACGCCGGGGACCAGCAGGTGGAACGTCGTCGTGGTGGTGATGCTCTCGGCGCTCATGTCTCTGGGATTCCCTTCTCGGTTCGACCCTCTCAGGAGAGGAGACGTCCGGGAAGGTGAATCGGGACGTGGTTCGCCTGAACACCACGCGATCGGGGGAGACCTGCGTCTCAGGTCCACCCGTTTGCCCACATCGCCCGTCTCAACTGGCCGTACCGGCGAGTAACACTGCGTTATCGCAGGTCACTTGAGCGTAGTCGCGGGCTCCTGCGGGACCGGGACGATCGCCGTCGCGGGCTGCTTGCGGGTCAACCCGACGCCGACGAGCACCACGACCATGCCCAGCACGACCCGGAGGTTGAGGTCCTCGCCGAGGAACGCGGCGCCGAGCAGGACCGACACCACGGGCAGCAGGTAGCCGACCGTCGTGGCGTTGGTGGGGCCCTCGTCCTCCACGATCCGGTAGTTGATGATGAACGCGAGGCCGGTGCCGAAGACGCCCAGGATCGCGACCGCGACCAGCGGCTGCCACGACAGGTGCGGCTCCTGCAGGCCGCCGACCGGCAGCACGAACACGGTCAGCCCACTGGCCAGCACGAGCTGCGTGGCGGAGATCTGCATGGACGTCAGACCGGTCCCGGAGACCGTGCGGCCGACGTAGGTGTACGCGACCGCGTAGGAGGCCGCCGCGGCGAGGCACGCCAGCGCGCCCCAGCTCGCCAGACCGGCCTTCTGCCACGGCGCGAAGATGAGCAGGGTGCCCGCGAAGCCCAGCACGAGCCCGGCGAGGCGGGCCGCGCCGCGCTGCTTCTCGAAGCCGAACGCCAGGCCGATGGCCAGCGCCCACAGCGGGGTGGTGGCGTTGAGCACGCCCGCGACCCCGGAGTCCACGGTCTCCTCGCCCACCGCGAACAGCACGAACGGGATGACGTTGCCGAACACGGCGGCGATGGCGAGGTGCCCCCACACCGCCCGCCCGCGCGGCAGCCGCTGCCCGCGCGCGAACAGCAACCCGGCCACGACGGCGGCACCCAGCACGGTGCGCACGAGGGCGATCTGGACCGGGGACAACCCGGTGAGCGCGATCTTGATCCAGAGGAAGCTGGAACCCCAGAAAAGGGCGAGGACACCCATCCTGACCAGCGTGCCGGGCTTGTTCACCGGGACATCGTGCGCCTTGCGAAGCTTCCAGGACAAGTGAATAGAAGTGCACGACCTTTAAGCACAGCTATAAGCTCGGTCCATGTTGGACGTGCGACGCATGCAGGTGCTCCGCGCCGTGGTCACCACGGGCTCCATCACGGCCGCCGCGGTCAACCTCGGGTACACCCCCTCGGCGATCAGCCAGCAGGTCGCGGCCCTGGAGAAGCAGGCCGGCCTGCCGCTGCTCGACCGCGTCGGCCGGGGCGTGCGCCCCACCCCGGCGGGCCGGATGCTCACCGAGCACGCGGCCCACATCACCGACCGCCTGGTGGAGGCCGAGGCCGCCCTCGCCGACCTGCGGGCGGGCCGGACCGGCCGGCTGCGCGTCCGCTACTTCGCCACCGCCGGCGCGGCGCTCGTGCCGCCCGCCGTGGCGGCGTTCAAGGAGAAGCACGCCGACGTGCAGCTCGACCTCAAGCTCACCGAGCCCGTGGACCCGATGACGGAGATCGCGGCCGGGCGCGCGGACGTGGCGCTGACCGTGTTCCCCCGGGACGTGGACGCGCCGCGCGGGGTGGCGTTCGTGCACCTCCTGGACGACCCGTACCTGGCGGTGCTGCCGCGCGGCCACGAGCTGTCCCGCAAGCGCGTGCTGGACCTCGCGGACCTGGCCGACGAGCCGTGGGTGGACGCGGTCAACCCGCCGGGGCCGTGCCGGGACATCGTGCTCAACGCGTGCGCGGGGGCCGGGTTCGCGCCGAACTTCGTGCTGGAGTCCGACGACTACCCGACCGCGCAGGGCTTCGTGGCCGCCGGACTCGGCGTGACGATCGTCCCGAAGCTCGGGCTGGGCGTCGTGCACCCCGGCGTGGTGGTCCGCAAGCTGCGCCGACCGGAACCGGTGCGCATGATCCACGCCGCGGTCCGCGAGGACGCCCTCGGCTCGCCCGCCGTGCGCACCCTGGTGGACGCGCTGAAGGCGGCCGTCGCCTAGGGCGTGTCCGACGGCCGGTCGGGCATGGTCGCGGATCGAGCCGCTGCTACCCGCCTGCGACGAGGGCGGCCGGCGGGGGCGACACCGTCCAACGCTGAACCAACCGACCCAACCGGTGGCGCGGCCCGGTCACCCGCTCCGACCGGCCCCAGCCCTACCTGGCCGCCGGACAACAAGGCACGGCCTAGGCGGCGCCCAGGTTCTGCTCGCGGAACAGGAACAGGCCGCCGTCCTTGAACTGCAGGACGATCAGCTTCCGCTCCTGGGTCACCGAGTTGTCCTTCTTGGTGATCGTCAGATCGACCTCGTAGGCGTAGTCGGAGTTCTCCTTGATGTTGGTCAGCTCGACCTTCTTCACGGAGCCCCAGTAGCTCTTGTAGCCGTTCGCGCCGCCCGAGCTGCCTTGCATCTCGGGGGCGAGGCGGCTGAAGCCCTCGTCGATGTGCGCGGGCAGCAGCGCGTAGTAGTCCCGGATGGTCTGCTCCATCTGGGGCTTCGTCGGGTCCACCGTGTACTTGGTCGGCGGGGCGACCGGCTTCTTCGACGAGGACGTCGACGGTTCACCGCCGCCCGCGACCGGCGTGGCCGACGTCGTCTGCCCGGCCTGGCCCTCGGTGCCGCCACCGCCGGAGAGCATGCTGGCCAGCAGGATGCCCACCACGGCCGCGCCGACGATCGCCAGCGCCGTGACCACGGTGGACCGCTTGCTCTTGATCGGGCCGCGACCCGCCGGGCGGGGGCGCGCCGGCGCGGCGGCCGGGCGCGCGGACTGCGGCACGGCGTGCACCGGGCGCGGCGGCGTGTGCGGGGCCTGCACCGGGGACCCGACCCGGGTCGCCTGCGGGACCGGGTTGTGCGGCGGCGCGGGGTTCTGCGGCGGCACGGGCGTCATCGCGCGCGTCGCCGGGGCCGGGACCTGGACCGGCGCGCCCTGCCACGACGGCGGGTGCGTCTGCGGCACGGCCACCGGGAACTCCGGCGCGGCGCGACCCGCGGCGACGGCGGCCAGCGCCTCCTTCGCCTCGGCCATCGTCGGCCGGTCCTCCGGCTCGGCGCGCAGCAGGCGCATCAGCAGCGCGGTCAGCGGACCGGCCTGCTTGGGCGGCGTGACCTTGCCCGACGCGACCTTGTGCAGCAGCGCGATGGTGTTCTCGTTCAGGCCGAACGGCGGCATGCCCTCGACCGCCGCGTACAGCGTCGAGCCGAGCGAGAAGACGTCCGACGGCGGACCCGGGTCGTAGCCCTTCGCGACCTCGGGAGCCAGGTAGGCGGGCGTGCCCGCGAGCATGCCGGTGGCGGTGACCGTGACGTCGCCGGTCGCGCGGGAGATGCCGAAGTCGGTGATCTTGACCGTGCCGTCGTCGCCGAGCAGCACGTTGCCCGGCTTGATGTCCCGGTGCACGATGCCCGCGTTGTGCGCGGCGGCCAGCGCGCTGGCGACCTGCGAGCCGATCGCGGCCACCTCGCGCGGCGGCAGCGTGCCGCGGTCGGCCAGCACGGTCGAGAGGCTGCGCGACGCCAGGTACTCCATGACCAGCCACGGCTGGCCGTCGTCCTCGGCCACGTCGTACACGGCGATCGCGTGCGGGTGCTGGAGGCGGGCCGCGATCCGGCCCTCCCGCATGGCGCGGCGCTTGGCCTCGTCCGTGTCCGACTCGGCGAGACCCGGCTGGAGCAGCAGCTGCTTCACCGCGACGGTGCGGTGCAGGCGCTCGTCGTGGGCCTGCCAGACGATGCCCATCGCGCCGCTGCCGATCCGCCGGCCCAGTCGGTAGCGGCCGGCAACCAGGCGGCCATCGTCGGTCACGGGTGCTCCAAAGCTGCTCGGGCCTACAGATCAGTGGCGAACACCGGTGCCATCGCCACTCGGACAAAGGACGTTGCATCACCCGATCGGGTTCAGCACCACCTTACGAGGTCTGCTATTGACCTTGGGCCGCGGTCGTCGTGGTCGTCGTGGTAGTGGTCGTCGTCGTGGTGGTGGTCGGTGCCTGCGACGACGGCTTGGTGGTGGTCGTCGTGGTGGTCGTGGTCGGCTGCTCCGTCGTCGTCGGCTGGGTCGTCGTCGGCTCCTCGACCGTCGTGCGCGGCGGCACTGTGGTGGTGGTCACAGCGGCGGACGACGTCGTCGGGGCGGGCGTGCTGGAGCTGCTCGTCCCGCTCACCGGCGGGACGGTCGGCTCCTTGCGGTCGAACACGTTCAGCGCGACCAGGATGAAGCCGATCAGCAGCAGCAGGCCCAGCACCGCGGCCGTGATGACCAGCGGGCGGGTGTTGTTCGTCGGCGGGGGCGCGACCGGGGCCGTGGGGCCGGTGGTGCGCGGGTTCGGGCGGACCACGCGGGTGCGCTCGGGGTCGAGCACCGACGTCGCGCCGGCGGGCACCGCGAGCGGCACCGCGTTCAGCCCGGACAGGCTCGGCTCCCGGCCCTGGGCGACCGCGTTGAGCAGGTCGCGGGCCTGCGCCATGGTCGGCCGCTGCTCGGGGTCGTAGTTGAGCAGGGCGAGCAGGACGTCGGTGAGCGGGTGGTCCAGCGTCGGCGGGTTGATCCGGCCGGCGGCGACCGCGTGCAGCACGCCCAGCGTGTTCTCGCTCAGCCCGAACGGCGGCTCGCCCTCGGCCGCCGCGTACAGCGTCGAGCCCAGGGAGAACACGTCCGAGGCGGGCGTGGGGTCCTGGCCGCGCGCGATCTCGGGGGCCAGGTAGGCGGGGGTGCCCGCGATCAGGCCGGTCTTGGTGACCGTGACGTCGTCGCTGGCGCGGGAGATGCCGAAGTCGGTGATCTTGACCAGGCCGTTGTCGGACAGCAGCACGTTGCCGGGCTTGACGTCCCGGTGCACGATGCCCGCCGCGTGCGCCGCCGCCAGCGCCGCCGCGGCCTGCGCGCCGATGCGGGCGACCTCCTCGGGGTCGAGGGGGCCGTGCTCGGCCATCGTGTCGGCGAGGCTGTAGGACTGCAGGTACTCCATGACCAGGCACGGAGCGCCGTTCTCCTCGACCACGTCGTAGACGGCGATCGCGTTGGGGTGGTGCAGCTTCGCGGCGATGCGACCCTCGCGCATGGCGCGCTGGATGGCCTCGTCCTGCTCGGTGGCGTCCAGCCCCGGGGCGAGGAGCAGTTGCTTGACCGCGACGATCCGGCCGAGGCGCTCGTCCTGGGCGCGCCAGACGACGCCCATGGCGCCGCTGCCGATCTTGTCCAGGAAGCGGTAGCGCTCGGCGATCAGCCGGCCTTCGGCGGTGCTCACCGGACCACCTCGCAAGGGCGTTGCGGGACCGCGGCGGGGGCAGCAGGTCTCACGCTCGTGCTCCTCGTCGTGCGGATCGGTGCGCGGACAGCCTACCCCGGCCGTGACGACGGCTTTCGGACCGTTGCGCAGGTCACGCGAGCTTTGTCCGGACCGGGAAGGGATACCCGAATCCAGTCCGGGAGGCCACCTGTTCGGGTGAAGATCGCGTCTTTTGACTCCGAACGGCCCAACACGGGCCGGACCGAGCGGGCCCCTTGCCACATCCAACCACGCCGGGTCGGGGTGCCGGCGGCGGGACACGGCGGTCGGGGCTGTCGCGGTGGTGCCGCGGGGTCGGGGCGGCGCGGTCGGTCGCGGGAGCTTCGCGGTTCGCTCGTCGTGGCGGCTGTCGCTGCCTGGGCGCTGCCTCCGGCCCCCGGTTCGATCATCGCACGGGGGTACGACATTTCGGGCGTCCCGCGTCCCGCGTCCCGCGTCCCGCGACCGGTGGTCGGGTCGGCGTGCGTGGCGCGGTCGTGGGTTACTCGGCCGGGGCGAAGAAGTCGAAGCCGCCGATCGGGGCCAGGATGCCGCCGAGGTCCAGGCCCAGGCCCGGCTTCGACGGCTCGGTCGAGGACGGCGGCGGGGTGGACGAGTCCGGCGTGGACGGGGACGACGGGGTCGTCGAGCTGCTGGACGAGCTGCTGGTGGGCGGCGGCGCGGTGTCGCTGCTCGGGGGCGTCGTCGTGGTGGTCGGCGCGGGGGTCGTGGTCGCCGGCGGTTGTTCCGGGGCCGGGGCCTGTTCCGTCGTCGTGGTGGTCGTCGGGGCCGGCTGCTGGGTCGCGCGCGGCTTCTGGGTGGCGGTCTGGGCCGGGGTCGTCGTGTCCGTCGTGGACTCCGCCGCCTGCGGCGCCTGCTGCTGCGCGGCGGCGGCCGGGGCCAGGTCCTTGCCGACCGTGTTGGTGGCCCGCGCGGCCGGCCGGGTGTCGTAGCGGACCTCCGCCAGCGGGCGCTCGTCCGGCGACGACAGGAGGTTGCTCGCGGTGAACGCGACCGTGCCGGCCAGCACCACGCCGCCGCTGGCCATCGCCACCAGCTTCGGCACGGAGAACCCGCCGCCGCGCTCCTCCTCGCCCGCCCGGCCCTCGCGCTTGAGCAGCTCGGTGACGTGCAGCTCACGTCCGGACAGGTTGGCCGTCGCCTTGAACCGGACGGTCTGCTCGTCGGTGATCCGCGGGATCGGCTGGGTTTCGGCTTCGCGCCGGGCGATCAGATCGGCGACGGACAGCTGGGCCGTCGTCCCGTCCCGTCGACGGCGTTTGTCGTCGTTCGACACCGAAGGTCACCTTTCCCGGAGAGTGCGTTGCGCTACCGGCCGGGAACATGGATACCGAATCGTGACCGAGTTCGTAACCCCTTCGGGCGAACTTTCCTCGACAACAACCCCGCGACGTCACTCCCCGTCAAGTCGCCGTTCAAGATCAATACCCACCGTCAACTGCGCTGGGCCGAAAGGACGCGGGTTCCGGTGATCCTCGGCTGGCTCGTCTCTGTGAGCCAGAACACCTGCTCGACGCGCATCCACCGACCGGTCCGCTCCTGCATCGAGACCACCGCGAGCACCGACCCGTCCGGCCGCGCCGAGGTCGACTCGATCGTGATCGACTGGATGCGGTCCCACGCCGCCACGAACTCCCCGGCGCTGCCGCCGACCAGCTCGGGCGAGAGCAGCCGGGCGGCCTCCGCGGGCTTGGCGGGCAGCAGCTCGTAGAACCGCCGCACCACGTCCACGTGCGGGTCGGGGCCGGTCGCCACGCTTGGCGGCGGCGCCACGGACGGCGCGACCGGCTCGTCGGCCGCCAGCGGCGCGGGCTTGACCTCGGCGGGACGGCCCGGCTCGGCGACGTCCCCGGTCCACGCCGACCCGCCCGGCTCGGCGGACCCGCCCAGCTCGGCGGACAGCACGTCCGGCCGCAGCGCGGAGTGCCCGCTGATCTCCCGGGGCGCGGCGGCCCGCGGGCGCTCCGGACCGGGCGCGCGGTGCCCGGCCAGGACCGCCACCGCCGCCACGGACGTGATCAGCACGAGCGCGCCGGTGACCAGCCCGGCGATCCGCGCGCCCCGCCGGGACGGCGGCGGCGCGGACCGGTGGACCGGTTCGCCCAGCAGTTCCGTGACCAGGCCCTGCGTGGCGGCCTGTTCCGGAGAGGGGATGCGCAACGGGGTCCGCTGCTTCCTGATCAGCTCGGCCACCGAGACCGAGCCCGTGCGGTTGTGCCTGCGACCGCTCGTCGTAGGGCGCTGCACTGGCGACTCCCTAACCCTGTGTCGTCAGGCAGAACACGTACCGCGCACACAACATCGGAATCCAGACGCAACACGAGGGTTCACCCGTTCGTGGCGGTCAACGGTCCCGGCGGGCCGTTCCACCGAGCGCCCGGTGGCGTGGGCACGAAACGCTGTACGTTCGCGAACGACCGCTAAACCCCGCCGAACAGCCGCTCGGCGTTGATCAACGGATCACCGCTCGTGGTGAACCCGAGCTGCCGCTTCTCGGTGGTGGTCGAGCCGTCCCTGTTCTTCACGTGCAGCGTGCTGATGGTGACGCCCCGGGCCGGGTCCACGCTGATCTCGGTCACCTCGATCGCCGAGACGTCCTTGAAGTGGCCCTTGAGCAGCGCTTTCGCGTCGGCTTCGAAGGTGTCGGCGACCATCTCCAGCGCGGTCGCGGCGTTGGCCACGGCCTGCTCGTAGAAGCTCTCGGTGCGCGCCGCGACGGCGACCGCGTCCACCACCGGCGCGCCGGAGCTCGGCACCGTCGTGACGGTGGGCGACGCGGACGGCGCGGACGACGCGGGAGCCGCCGACGTGCCGCCGACGGCCGTGGCGGGCACCTCGGGGGTCCGTTCGGGGGCCGCCGGCGCCTCGGGCCGCGCGCCGGGTTGGGGGCGGGCGGTCGGCGTGGGGGACGGCGTGCTGGTGCCGAACCCGGTCACGATCGGCGCGGACGTGGGGTAGCCGGGCATCCCCAGGCGGTCGGTCGGCGTGCCGGCCCCGACGAGCTTGATGGCGGCGTAGACCAGCCCGGCGAGGACCCCGGCCGATGACAGCACGGCGAACCACGCGGCCCGCTTCCACGTGCGGGGCGGGGTGACGGAGGCGGGCACGAGCCCGATGTTGAAGCTGCCCAGGCCGATCGACTCGCGGTCGGGGTGGGGGTCGCGCTGAGCCGGGATCGCCGCCTGGGGGGTGGGGGCCGGCGCCGCGGCGGTGGACACGCTCGCCGGGGCGGCGGTCGGCGCGGACGCTGCGGCGCTGCCCGGCGGACGCCCGCCGGCGGTAGCGCCGGGTGGGGGCGGTGCCGCGGTCACGCTGGGCGCGGCGGCGGTTCCGGGCCGGACCTGGCCGGCGGTGGTGCTCGGCGGCGGGGCTGCGGTTCCGGGCCGGGCTCGGTCGGCGGCGGTCGTGGTCGGCGGGAGGTGGCCGGTGGCGGTGGTGCCCGGTGGGCGTTCGGTGGGGCGGGCGTGTGGCGTGGGGGTCGTGCCCGGTGGGCGGTCCGACCGTGGTGCGGGGGCGTGGTCGAGTTCGCCGCCCAGCGGCAACCACGGTGCCGCGCCGTCCTCCAGCCGATGTCGACCCGATCGTTCCGGTTCCCCGATGTCCATGCCTGTGCAGACCCTCCCCAACCCCGGTCCTGACGCCCTCAAAGCCGCTGTTCACCTGTTCAGGGGCAGGGGATCGGGGGTGGGACGAACGAGACCCTGCGCCCACGCAGCAGCGTAGGTGCAGGGTCCGCGGGTGGCCCGACAGATCAGCCTTGTGACACCGAGTGACACTCTTCCGAGTGAGTTTCAGCTACCGCTGTTCAACCGTTTGCGACTGCTCTGCAACGCGTTCGTGGCAGCCAGACCCGCACCACCGGCCATCAACGCGCCGATGACGTCACCGGACACGCCCCCGCCCGACGTGATCAGCAGCCCGACCAGGGCGATGACCGTGGTCACGCCGGCCACCGTCCACCTGCTCCGGACGTACTGCGCGATCGGCGCGCCCGCCGCCCGCTTCGACTTGGCGGCCGACCCCAGCATGGCCAGGTAGCCGTCGTGGGCCAGCGTCGCCAGCACACCGAGGATTGCGATGAGACCCGTGATGAGACCGATGACGCCCATGCACCCAGTGTGCCCTCGGTTTTTCCGGTTGGAACATCGGTGATCGCCCTGATATCCCCCTGGTGTGGAGTTGTACTGGCACGACGCCTGCCTGGAGCACGACACCGGCACCGGCCTGTGGGAGCTGCCCGGCGACTGGACCTGGCTCGACACCCCCGAGCCGCACCCGGAGAACGCCGCCCGGCTGCGCACCTTCCGGCACGCCCTCACCCACGGCCCGGTCGCGTCGCACCTCACGTGGCACGAAGGCCGGTTCGCCACCGAAGAGGAACTGACCCGCGTCCACACGCCGGAGTACCTCTCGTCCATATATAAGGCGTGCAGCGGCCCCGAACGGGTGCTCCTGGAGACCAACACCGTCGTCGGCCCCGGCTCCTGGGACGCCATCCGCGCCGCCGCCGGCACCGCGCTGGCCGCGTACGAGTCGGTGGCCGCCGGCCGCACCCGCCTCGCCTACGCCCTGGTCCGCCCGCCCGGCCACCACGCGCAACGGGCGTTGCCCGACGGCTACTGCATGGTCAACAACGCCGCCCTGGTGGCCGAGACCGCCCGCCGCGCCGGCCACCGGGTGGCGGTCCTCGACTGGGACGTCCACCACGGCAACGGCACCCAGGACATCTTCAAGGACACCGACGACGTCCTCACCGTGTCCGTCCACATGCGCCACGGCCCGTGGGGCGCGAACCACGTGCAGACCGGCGGGCCGGAGGAGAGCGGGCCGACGAACCTCAACGTGGAGCTGTCCCTCGGCGCGGGCGACACGGCCTACCGCCGCGCGCTGGACGAGGTGGCCCTGCCGGCGGTCGAAGCCTTCGGCGCGGACTTCCTGGTCTGCGCCTCGGGCTTCGACGGTTCGGCGTTCGACCCCAACGGCCGGCACAACCTCACGGCTTCGGGTTACCGCGACATCGGCCGCCGGGCCGCGGGGCTGGGGCTGCCCACCGTGCTCACCCAGGAGGGCGGCTACCTCCGCGGGTACGCCGCCCTGTGCCTGCACGCCCTGGTCGAAGGGCTGGTGGGGGTCGGCCCGCTGGTCGACGACCCCCTCGCCTACCTGCCCGACGACACCCAGTTGATCGACACCGACCTGGCCCGCGCGGTCGGGACTAGCGGCCCAGCGGGCCCCGGCCCAGCTTGAGCAGGATCATCGCGAGGTCGCGGCCCTCGGGACCCAGTTCCTTGTAGCGGTTGAGGACGTCGATCTCGCGGTTGTGCACGATCCGGGTGCCGCCCGCCGCCATGCGGGCCGCGCCGATCGTCCGGGAGACCTCGACGCGGCGCTTGACCAGGCGCAACAGCTCCGCGTCGAGGTGGTCGATCTCCTCGCGCAGGGCGTTGATGTCGTGGGTCTCGGTGGGAGCGGTGTCCGTGCTGTTCATCGGGGTGACCTCTCGCTGGTGGGGTCCTGACCCTGGGAAGCAGCGAAGCCCCGGGGTCCGAGGACTCCGGGGCTTCGTGGTGGCTTTGCGCGCGCTAGCGGTCCACGGGAGCCGGAGTCCGGATCCCGTAAAAAAACTCGAAGTGGGCCATGCGCACGCCCACATCATGCCACAGGAGCCGCCCTGTCGGGGGTACCCGGTAACGTGAAGCCACGATGAGCGCCTTGTTCGACTTGCCCTCAAGTCCCCCCGCATCCCGGCCCTCCCGCCTGCTGGACGACCTCAACCCGGCGCAGCGCCGGGCGGTCGAGCACGCCGGGTCGCCGCTGCTGGTCGTCGCGGGCGCGGGGTCGGGCAAGACCCGCGTGCTCACCCGCCGGATCGCCTACCTGCTGGCCGAGCGCAACGTGCACCCCGGCCAGGTCATGGCCATCACGTTCACCAACAAAGCAGCCGCGGAGATGAAGGAGCGCGTCGCCGACCTGGTCGGCGCCCGCGCCCGGTCGATGTGGGTGTCCACCTTCCACTCCATGTGCGTGCGGGTCATGCGCCGGGACGCGAAGACGCTCGGCCTGTCGTCCAACTTCTCGATCTACGACGCCGACGACACGCGCCGCCTGATCACCCTGGTGGCCCGCGACCTCGACCTGGACCCCAAGCGCTACCCGGCCCGCACGCTGGCCGTCCACATCTCGAACCTGAAGAACGAGCTGGTCGGCGTCGCCGAGGCCAAGGAGCAGGCGGCCAACGACCTGGAGCGCCGGGTCGCCGAGGTCTACGAGAGCTACCAGCGGCGGCTGTCCACGTCGAACTCGCTGGACTTCGACGACCTGATCATGCGCACGGTCGAGCTGCTGCAGAACCACCCGGACGTGGCCGAGCACTACCGCCGCCGCTTCCGGCACGTGCTGGTCGACGAGTACCAGGACACCAACCACGCCCAGTACACGCTGGTCCGCGAGCTGGTCGGCACGGGTGAGGACGGCATCGAGCCCGGCGAGCTGTGCGTGGTGGGCGACGCCGACCAGTCGATCTACGCCTTCCGGGGCGCGACGATCCGCAACATCGTGGAGTTCGAGCGGGACTACCCGCAGGCCACGACGATCCTGCTGGAGCAGAACTACCGGTCCACGCAGAACATCCTGACCGCCGCCAACGCGGTCATCTCGCGCAACCCGAACCGCCGCGACAAGCGGCTGTGGAGCGACCTGGGCGAGGGCGAGAAGATCGTCGGCTACGTCGCCGACAACGAGCACGACGAGGCCGCGTTCGTGGCCCGCGAGATCGACCGGCTGGTGGACTCCGGCGAGGCGAACAACGGCGAGATCGCCGTGTTCTACCGGACCAACAACCAGTCGCGCGTGTTCGAGGAGATCTTCATCCGGCTGGGCCTGCCCTACCGGGTGGTCGGCGGCGTCCGGTTCTACGAGCGGCGCGAGGTGCGGGACGCGTTGGCGTACCTGCGGACGCTGGCCAACCCGGACGACACGGTGTCGTTGCGGCGGATCCTGAACGTGCCCAAGCGCGGCATCGGCGAGCGGGCCGAGGCGTGCGTGGCCCTGTACGCGGAGCAGGAGCGGATCAGCTTCGTGCAGGCGCTGCGGGCGGCCGTCGAGGGCCGGGTGCCGATGCTGAACCCGAGGTCCCGCAACGCGATCGCCGGGTTCGTGGAGCTGCTGGACGAGCTGGCCGTGATGGTCGACCGCGGCGACGACGTGGCCGACGTCCTGGAGGCCGTACTGGACCGGACCGCCTACCGGGCGGAGCTGGAGGCCAGCGACGACCCGCAGGACCACACCCGCGTGGAGAACCTGAACGAGCTGGTCACCGTGGCGCGGGAGTTCACCGAGCTGGGGTCGGCCACCCAGGTGCCCGCCGAGGACGAGGGGCTGCCCGCCGAGGGGTCGTTGGCCGCGTTCCTGGAGCGGGTGTCGCTGGTGGCGGACGCGGACTCGGTGCCGGACGCGGAGTCCGACGGCGTGGTCACGCTGATGACCCTGCACACGGCCAAGGGCCTGGAGTACCCGGTCGTGTTCTGCACCGGCTGGGAGGACGGCGTGTTCCCGCACATGCGGGCGCTGGCCGACCCGGTCGAGCTGGCGGAGGAGCGGCGGCTGGCGTACGTCGGGATCACGCGGGCGCAGCAGCGGCTGTACCTGTCGCGGGCGCTGGTGCGCTCGGCGTGGGGGCAGCCGTCGGCGAACCCGGCGTCGCGGTTCCTGGACGAGATCCCGGCGGACCTCGTGGAGTGGAAGCGGGTGGAGCCGAAGCGCTCGGCCCCGTCCACGGCGACGACGTGGGGCAGCAGGCGGTCGGACGGCCCGGCGCGGCCGGCCCCGACGAACACGGCGTGGAAGGACACGCCGGCGCTCAAGCTGGACGTGGGCGACCGGGTGAGCCACGACAAGTACGGGCTCGGCAGCGTCATCGCGGTCGACGGCTCGGGCCCGCGCGCGACGGCGACGATCGACTTCGGCACGGCCGGCAAGGTCCGGCTGATGCTCATCGGCGGCGTCCCGCTCGTGAAGCTGTAGCCCGCTTCGGCGGCTGAGCACCGTCGAGAGCGCTTCACACCATCGAGTGCACAGGATCACCCCTCCGGGTGGTCTTTTGTGCGTGACGGGTGTGCATGCAGGCACATGCAAGTCGCGTGCGTCACTCGGTCGGATTTGGTTGGAATTCGTGGGCAACCCGGGAACAGGTCGGGCGTCTTAAGGGTTGTCACAAGCGGGATGGCTCGGGGCATTCGGGGTGAACCGGGCAGAGGGAGCCGCTTGACGACGGGGAGGCGGCGACCGCGTCGGGGGCGGGAGTCGTGACCGAGGGGATAACCGCGGGGGCGGTCCAGGGGGATGGCCGGGTCGCACAGCGACCCGGCCTTTCACTTGCCCGGACGCGAACCCGGGCCGGATACGGCCGCTGCGACCTGGCGGGATACGCCCGAGCCCCGGCACTGCCCGCACTGCCCGCGCTGACCGCGCTGCCCTGGGCGCTGCCCGCCCTGCCCCAGGGGCGCTGCCGGCGCTGCCCCAGGGGCGCTGCCCGCTCTGCCCCGGGGGGCGCTGCCCGCACTGCCCGCGCACCTGCCGCCCGCTACCTGCCGCCCGCCACCTGCGCGATCGCCCCGCCGCGTGGCCCAGCCGTCATCGTCTCCGTCGGCGCACACGCGAAAGACCCCGGGTACGACCGTGTCGCCGCCCGGGGTCTTCCGCCAAGCCTTCGCTCAGACGCTGATGCCCTTGGAGTTCAACCAGGACAGCGGGTTGATCTTCATGCCGTCCGGGTTCCAGACCTCGAAGTGCAGGTGCGGGCCGGTGGAGAAGCCGCGGTTGCCCATGCGGGCGATCTGCTCGCCGGCCTGGACGCGCTGGCCCTTGCGGACCGAGTAGGAGTCCACGTGGCCGTACACCGTGACCGTGCCGTCCTCGTGCTCGACCTTCACCCACAGGCCGAAGCCGCTGGCGGCGCCCGCCTCGATGACGACGCCGTCGGCGGCGGCCAGGATCGGGGTGCCGATCGGGCCCGCGATGTCGATGCCGTAGTGCATGCCGCCCCAGCGACCGCCGTAGCCGGACGTGAAGTCACCGCTGGCGGGACGGGCGTACTTGGGGCGCCGGGCCTCGGCCTCGGCGGCTTCGCGGTCGGCCGCGATCTGCGCGCTCTTCGCGAGCTTCTGCGCCTCGGCGGCGGGGTCGGTCGTCTTCGCGACCGGGAGGATGTGCGGGGAACCGGCGTGGCCCTGGCCACCGACACCGAACGCGGCGGCGCCGTCGGCGGCGCTGGCGAGCGGGGTGACCTCGTCGGACGGCGTGTCCGACGAACCCAGGGCGTGCAGCGTCTGACCTGCGCCCGCGGCGGCGAACGCGCCGACCGCGACAGCGGCGACCACGATCCGACCACGCAGCGCCGACGGGGGCGGCGGGAGCCGGTGTGATGCCACCGCGCGCACGGCGAGGCGTTCGGTCGCCTCTTCGAGCACTGCGGAACTGCTATGGCCGCCGGGGGAGCGGTGACGAGACAAAACCAGGCCTTCCGTCTTCGGGGAGTCCGGTCGGGACGCCGGGCGGGGGATCCCGGTGAGCCGGTCGGGGTACCGGCTCGGTGTCCTTCTGTGACCAGACCGTGACAACGGACCGGGGGACAGTAACGGGGCGGAAGGCGCGAAGGCAATCCCCGTCCACGATGTCTACCGTTTAGCGGTTAACGTCAACGCCGGAAGTGTGCGCTGTGACGCTAGGTCACCCCGCCGCCGCCAAACCCCTCACTTACAGGCACGATGTCGTGCGACACGCCGTCATCCGATCGAGTGATTGCGGTCACGACCGCGTGCAAAGCGCGCCTGTCAACGGGCAGCGAAAGGTGACCTGAATCACGTATCCGGTGCTCCTCGACGAGCAACGACGGGTGCTCCAGGCGGCCGTTCCGCTGCGGGATCACGACCTGGTCCATCTCGCTCCACACCACGACGAACCGCGTCCGGCACGGCCGGCAGGGTTCGGCCAATTCGGACAACAGGTCCGAACCCGGGCGGAGTTGCCTGGTCAGGGCGGTGGGGAAGAGGTAGGCGGACAGCGTCCCGCCGTGCGGGGTGCCGAGCGTGACCAGCGTCCGGACCCGCGCGTCGCCGTGCAGGCGCTGCACGTAGTACCGGGCGATCAACCCGCCCAGCGAGTGTCCGACGACGTGGACCCGCTCCGACCCCGTCTGCTCGCAGATCCGCTCGACGTGCTCGCCCAACAGCGCGGCCGACCGGCGGACATCCCCCGTCAACGCCGTCAGCACGCTGTAGTTCACCGCGTGTACTACCCCGAAGCCCCGCCTCCGCAGTGCCCCCGACAGCACCGCGAAGGCGGAGCGGTTGTCCCCGATCCCGTGCACCAGCACGATCGGGGTGCCCGCCGCGTCCATGGCCGAAACAACGAGCCCGCGGGTCCGGGGCGACAACTGATCGGTTCGGTAGTGCCTCAGATGCCCTTCGGGGCGCAGTTGCTCCTCGACGACACCCCACGGGTACATCGCGGCGCGGGACGCGAGCCAGGCCGCCTCGACCACGGCACCCCACGCCCCACCTGGGGAAAGAGCCGCGCGGGCCACGCCCAGGGCGCCGCCGAGCAGGTCCCGGCCGGTGGCGGCGCCGGTCTCCACCGCGCCGTTCAGCCCGGTGCCCACCCGGTCGACCAGGGACCTGGCCCACCGCTGAACTTCACCCATAGGGCTGACGGTAGGTGAGATTTCCACAAGTTCGGGAGTACCCGAAGCAGCTTCTCGCCATTCCGGTCGGAGTGGCCCGCCCTGCTAGTTTCGAGCCGATGATCCGCACCGCCGAACCGGTCGCCCCCGCGTCCACCGGCCTCCGCGCGGCGCTCGGGCTCGCGGTCGCGGGCGCCGTGTGCGGCGCGGTCGGGCCCGTGCTCCACGTCGTGGACGACACCGCGCCGCCCGCCTTCACCGCGTGGCCGCTGCTGGCCCTGCTCGCCCTGCTGCCCGTCGCGGTGGCCACCTACTACTACGCGCGCGGGCGCGCCACGACCGGTGCCGCGGTGCTGGTGCCGCTGGGCGCGTTCGCGGTGTGCCGGTTCCTGGTGGACCTGGCGATCGCGCTGGACCCGGTCGGCGTCTCGCGGCCGGAATTGCTGCGGGTCACGACGCTGGCCGCGCCCGAGCCCGCCGCGGGCCTGTGGGTGCTGCTCGCCGGGCACGTGCTCACCGCCGCCGCGGCCGTGGTCGCGGTGAGCCGGCTGGAGACCGAGGGCGGCCGGGGTGGCCGGTTCGGCCTGGCCACCGCCGCCGCCGTGGTCGCGGTGGCCGGTCTGCTGTCGCCGCCGTTCGCCTCGCTCGACCCGTTCCTGCGGGCCGGGAGCGTCCTGGACGGCCCCGGGCCGGCCCTGGTCGGCGGCCTGCTGCTGCTCGTGGCCGTGCCGGTGGCGACCCTGCTGGCGGCCAGCTCCGCCGACGACGACGTGCGGACTGGCGGCCTGCTCGGCGTCGCGCTCACGCTGCCCGCCCTGGTCGCGCCGGGGTTGGCCGCCGTGGCCGTCGTGGACGAGATCTTCCTGGGCGTGGGCGCGGTGACGGTCATGATCGGCGCGGCCGGCCTGGTCTTCGCCGCCCTGCTGCCCGAGCACGTCCTCAAGGAGCGCGAGGGCGCGCTGCCCGGACTGCGCCGGCTGAACCTGGTGGTGGCCGTCCTCGGCCTGGCGGCCGGGGCGTTCCTGCTGGTCGGGGCGCTCACGCCGCACCTGAGCGTGCCGGCGGGCCTGAGCGCGCCCACCGACTACGCGGCCCGCCTGCTGTGGCCGGCCGCCGCGTTCACCCTGCTCGCCCTCGCCCCGAAGGCCCGCCCGGCGTTCATCGCGGCGACCGCCGCCATCCCGCTGGCGGCCGGCCTCTCCCTGGACGCGGTCTTCGCCGCCACTCAGGTCGCCACCGTCCTGCCCGGACCGGGCGTCTGGTCCACCACGGTCGGCGTGGTGCTCGCCATCGCCGCCGTGATCACGGCCGTGGTCGCCGGCGCGGCCGAGCGCGACGAGGAGGACGTCACCACGACCTCCCCGTCCCTGCCCCTGATCGCCGTGGCGCTGATCGCGGGCCTGGTCGCCGTCGGTGCGTTCGCCATGCCGGTCGTCCGCGCCCCGGACCTCACCCCGATCACGGCCCTGGGCCTGCGCGTCGGCTCGTGGGGCCTGCTCATCGCCCTGGCGGGCGTGCTGGCCGCGATCGGGCTGGCCCTGGCCTCGCGCCCGGTCAAGGGCGCGGCGCTGCTGCTGGGCGCGGCCGGCGTGACCCTGACCCGGGCGCTGGAGTACCCGCTGACGGCGTCCCGGGCGGCGGACACCTCGCCGGGGCCGGGCCTGTGGCTGGCGGTGGCCGCGACGGTGGCCCTGGTGATCGCGGCGGCGGTCCGGACAGCCCGCTGACCGCGAGGCCGCCGTCGGCTTGTCGCGTCGCCTTCCCCGCCGATCAGCTCTTCCGATCGGCGGGGAAGGCGACGTGACGAGCCGACTTCCGGGCGGCCGAGCCGCGCGACGGAGTCGCGCCATCCAACACAGTGATCGACCTCACCACCTTTGAGACGGACCTCACGGGTGTGGGGTGCGAGGTGGTCCGCGCAGGTCGATAGTGTTCCTCGCAGCCGCGTCGAGCCGGTCCCCCCACGGCTATGCCGGCGTTCCAGGTGATGCCTGGTACGTGTGGGCACCAGGCCCCAGCCTGGAGCGCCGGACCACGAGGACCGCACCACGGACGCGGTGTCCGACACCGACGTCGCAGGAGACCCGAGTGGACCTGTACGAGTACCAGGCGAAGGACCTCTTCGCCGCCCACGATGTCCCGGTGCTGCCGGGCGACGTGGCGAGCACCCCCGCCGAGGCCAAGGCCATCGCCGAGCGCTTCGGCCAGACCGTCGTCGTCAAGGCCCAGGTCAAGACGGGTGGCCGGGGCAAGGCGGGTGGCGTGAAGCTCGCCGAGACCCCGGACGAGACCGCCACCAAGGCCGAGGCGATCCTGGGCCTGGACATCAAGGGTCACGTCGTTCACCGCGTGCTGGTGACCCCCGCGTCCGACATCGCCGAGGAGTACTACTTCTCCTTCCTGCTCGACCGGGCGAACCGGACCTTCCTCGCGATGGCCTCCGTCGAGGGCGGCATGGACATCGAAGAGGTGGCCGCCACCAAGCCCGAGGCGCTGGCCAAGGTGCCGGTGGACGCGATCAAGGGCGTGGACCGCGCCAAGGCCGACGAGATCGTCGCCGCCGCGAAGTTCCCCGCCGAGGTGGCCGACCAGGTCGCCGACGTGATCGTGAAGCTGTGGGAGACCTTCGTCGCCGAGGACGCGACGCTGGTCGAGGTCAACCCGCTGGTCCGCGACCCCGAGGGCAAGATCGTCGCGCTCGACGGCAAGGTCACCCTGGACGAGAACGCGTCGTTCCGGCACCCGCAGCACGAGGCGCTGGTCGACAAGCAGGCCGAGGACCCGCTGGAGGCCAAGGCCAAGGCCAAGGGCCTGAACTACGTCAAGCTCGACGGCCAGGTCGGCATCATCGGCAACGGCGCCGGTCTGGTCATGTCCACGCTGGACGTCGTCGCCTACGCCGGTGAGAAGCACAAGGGCGTCAAGCCCGCGAACTTCCTGGACATCGGCGGTGGCGCGTCCGCCGAGGTGATGGCCAACGGGCTGGACATCATCCTGCACGACCCGGACGTGCGCAGCGTCTTCGTGAACGTCTTCGGCGGCATCACCGCCTGCGACGCGGTGGCCAACGGCATCGTCGCGGCGCTGGGCATCCTGGGCGACGAGGCCACCAAGCCGCTGGTGGTCCGCCTGGACGGCAACAACGTGGAGGAGGGCCGGCGCATCCTCGCCGAGGCCAACCACCCGCTGGTGACCGTTGTGGACACCATGGACAACGCGGCCGACAAGGCCGCCGAACTCGCGGCTGCGGGGGTCTGACGATGGCTATCTTCATCACCAAGGACAGCAAGGTCATCGTCCAGGGCATGACCGGCGCCGAGGGCACCAAGCACACCAAGCGGATGCTGGCCTCCGGCACGAACATCGTCGGCGGCGTGAACCCGCGCAAGGCCGGCGAGAAGGTCGACTTCGACGGCAACGTGCTCCCGGTGTTCGGCTCCGTGGCCGAGGCCATGGAGGCCACCGGCGCCGACGTGACCGTGATCTTCGTGCCGCCGGCGTTCGCCAAGGCCGCCGTGATCGAGGCGATCGACGCGGGCATCGGCCTGGCCGTCGTCATCACCGAGGGCATCCCGGTGCACGACACCGCCGCGTTCTGGGCGCACGCCGTCGCGACCGGCAACAAGACCCGGATCATCGGCCCGAACTGCCCCGGCCTGATCAGCCCCGGGCAGTCCAACGCGGGCATCATCCCGGCCAACATCTCCGGCGCGGGCAAGATCGGTCTGGTGTCCAAGTCGGGCACCCTGACCTACCAGATGATGTACGAGCTGCGGGACTTCGGCTTCTCCACCGCCATCGGCATCGGCGGCGACCCGATCATCGGCACCACCCACATCGACGCGCTGGCGGCCTTCGAGGCCGACCCGGAGACCGCGGCGATCGTGATGATCGGCGAGATCGGCGGCGACGCCGAGGAGCGGGCGGCGGCCTACATCAAGGAGAACGTCACCAAGCCGGTCGTCGGCTACGTGGCGGGCTTCACCGCCCCCGAGGGCAAGACGATGGGCCACGCGGGCGCGATCGTGTCCGGCTCCGCCGGCACCGCGCAGGCGAAGAAGGAGGCCCTGGAGGCCGCGGGCGTGAAGGTCGGCAAGACGCCGTCCGAGACCGCCGCCCTCATGCGGGAGATCATGCAGTCGATCGGCTGATCGCTCACCCGTTCGTGAAGGCCATCTCCCGCGGGAGGTGGCCTTCACGGCGTTGTGGCGTGCGTCAAGCCACGCGTTCGGGGGAACCGAGGACATCCGGTCGTCGTCGGAGAGTGTGCATCGGCTAGCGTTCTGTCGTTGCCTTTGGTCCGTCGGTGGAGGAGGA
The DNA here is from genome assembly GCF_040647305.1 of Saccharothrix sp. NPDC042600. Lineage (NCBI taxonomy): Bacteria > Bacillati > Actinomycetota > Actinomycetes > Pseudonocardiales > Pseudonocardiaceae > Saccharothrix > Saccharothrix sp. NPDC042600. The sequence continues at coordinate 159,702 of NZ_JBEZBW010000008.1, forward strand.
GACCTCACCATGTCCGTGCCGTACGGCGCCCCTCAACAGCAGCCGGGTCCGGCGCAGCAACCGGTGGGCGTGAACCTGAACTTCATCCTCCCGCTGGTCGGCGCGGGCCTCGGCCTGATCGCCTACCTGCTCGCGTTCGCCGACGACGTGTCCACCTCCAGCATCGACCTCCTGCTCGCGGCCGGTGTCCTGTCGGGCCTGTCGGTGCTGCCGAAGATGCCGCGCCTGCTCCCCGCCGCCGCGGTGCTCACCGCCGTGCCGACGCTGCTCTTCCTCCAGGGCATGATCAAGAGCGAGGCCGACACCAAGGGCATGCAGATCGTGCTGCTCCTGGTCGCCCTCCTGGAGACGGCCGCGGTCGTGGCGAGCCTGTTGCTCGACGCGGGTGTGCTGAAGCTGGAGCCCAAGCCCGCCAGCCCCTACGGCCAGCCCGGTGGCTGGAACCCGCAGTCCGGTGGCTTCCCGCAGCCGGGGCAGCAGCCGCCGCACCAGCCGCAGCCGGGGCAGTTCAACCCGCCGTCGGGCCAGTTCGGGTCGCCGGTGCAGCCCCAGCAGCAGCAGCCGGGCGCGCCGCAGCCCACCTCGTACATGCCGCAGCCGGGCCAGTTCAACCAGCCGGGCCAGCAGCAGCCGGGCACGCCGCCGGGCGGGTTCGGCCAGCAGCCGCAGGCCTGATCGTCTTCTCCGGGAGGGGTGGGGGGGGGGGGGCCGGGGGCCCCCCCCCCCCCCCCCGGGGGCGGGGGGGGGGGGGGCCCCCCGCCCCCCCCCCCCGACCGGGTCAGCGGCTGGAGCGCGACCACCACACGCGGGCGTCGGTGGTCG